>JBBKXS010000369.1:0-2684 GCA_037969605.1 Flavobacteriaceae bacterium | reverse complement strand
GTATTAAATTTTAATAAAAATAAAAATTAACCTTTCCATATAGATTGATAACAGCATATCTTGTTAACTGCGTTATTAACAATAGTTATGAAATGACACTTTCATAGTTTTATCGACGTTCAGTCTTTTAATGTATTTTCCGTATACAAGATGTCTAATTTAAGTGAGCTGCTCATGACTATTTAATCACTAATGCAATACATAAATGCTTCAACAAATTTTGATAGAGTATTGCGTTTAGTTGTAAATTAAAAAAATAAGTGCTTCCTGTGTTAATAATCGGGAATATTTAAACCAAGAACTATATCTCTAGTGGCTTCCATAAGATTTCTATTTTTATCTAATGAAATGACTCCATAACCGCCTCTTGGTTGCGTTCTGTTTCTAATATTAGATGTTAAATAGGGGTCATCGGTAAAATAAAAATCATCAATATAGTATTCATTTTTATTGGGCTCTTTAACTGTTATGTGAATATGCTGTGGAATATTAGAGTTCGGGTAAGATGCTGGGCGTGATGTGTAAAATGCATATGAACCATTTTTATCGGTTTTAAGCCAAGTCCTTAAATATCCATGGCGTTTTTCCCAACCTTTTGAGTCTGGTTTTGAAGGGTATCTTCCTTTGTCATTCGTGTGATACACATACAAAATCACATCTTTTGCAGGAGTAATACCATCTAATTGGTAAACCGCTCCACTAATCTTAATCTTTTGGACAGCATTTTTAAAATCTGGTAAGGTATCAACAGGTTTCAATAATTTAGCACCATATTCATATATGGCTTCACAACCTTCACAAGGTCCACCAACAAGCTTGTTTTGACCTTCAGCACAAGAGATAAGTAATAAAAAACAAAAACCTAAAAAAGAAAGTTTAGTCTTCATGTGGTTAATTTTCAATTAAATTAATATTAAAATTCTACAAATTAAAAGAGGTTAAGTAAAGTTTATAAAAAGATTAACAAGAGTTGATGAGTTTTAATAATAATTAACAATATTTACAAAAAAAAGGTATGCGATTTCACACACGTAAATGGGTTAAGCCTGAAGATTTAAATCCAAATGGAACATTGTTTGGAGGTCGCTTATTGGCTTGGATTGACGAAGAAGCAGCGCTTTATACTTTCATCCAGTTTGAAAATAAGCATGTAGTCACCAAATTCATATCTGAGATTAATTTTATGAGCTCAGCAAAACAGGGAGATATTGTGGAATTGGGAATGGAAGTAGTAAAATTTGGAAAGTCATCTTTGACCTTAAAATGTGAAGCCCGAAACAAAATGACCAGAGAAACCATTTTAACTGTAGACAATATTGTCATGGTGAATTTAGGTGAAGATGGTAAACCTAAACCTCACGGCAAAACTCATGTTGAGTTTGTTAAAAACAGATTGGATAAATAAAAAAACCACCTGAGAAGGTGGTTTTTTTATTATTGCTTATGAAATCTTAAAACTGGTATCTAATGCCCAAGGCAATATCAAAGTCTAAATCATCCCTGAAAGTCCCAAAACCCAGTTCTGGTCTAAAATCAAGTGACAGTTGTAAAGGGATATCAAAATTATATTCAATTCCTATATCACCAGCAGCAAAAACAAAGGTTTCATCATCATAATCATTGTTGTCAAAACTGTAGGATCCAACACCCCCACCAACACCGGCGTACCAATTAAATCCGCCATCAATATGCCACACCCATTGATATAAGCCAGCAAGTTTAAAACCATCATAGGTATTACCACTTCTCCAGCCTAGATCAAATTCCAATCGATTATTGTCGCTCAATGCTCTTTGATAGGATATTTCGGCTCCAAAACCATTACTATCTCCAAGTCGAAGCCCTAGTGCGTTTTGAGAAATGTCTTGAGCACTCAATAGTGCCGTGAAACTTATACAAGTAATAGTCAATAAAAATAATTTTTTCATAAATTTTAAAGTTTTTAGATTTTTAACAAAAGTACAATTAACACTAATTTTACTAAAATAATTCTAACGTCAATGTTACATTAAAATTGGATTATTAGTTTAATTTTAAACAAATTTTTTTTTGCTTATAGTTTTATTTACGTAAAAAATGGACGCTTTGGATGTTATTGAGAATTTACAAACACTTAAAAACAAACTGGACGGGGAGTTGTTATATGATGATTTGATAAAATCATTATATGCCACGGATGCTTCGGTTTACAGAATGTTGCCTTTGGCTGTTGCTTATCCAAAAACGATTAAGGATATTAAGCTCCTTATCATTTTTTCTAAAGAACATAATTCCTCATTAATTCCCAGGACCGCTGGCACTTCCCTTGCGGGACAATGCGTTGGAACTGGTATCATAGTTGATGTGTCCAAAAATTTCACCAAGATTCTGGACATTAATGAAAAAGAAAAAACGGTTACAGTGCAACCTGGAGTTGTTCGTGACGAACTGAATAATTATTTAAAACCATTCAACTTATTTTTTGGCCCGAATACATCAACATCAAATCGCTGTATGATTGGCGGCATGGTTGGAAACAATTCTTCAGGAACCACTTCTATACAATATGGAGTAACGCGTGATAAAGTTTTAATATTGAAAACTCTTTTGAGTGATGGAAGTGAAGTTGTTTTTTCAAAAATTTCAAGAGAAGAATTTCAGAATAAAAAAAAATTAAATACGCTTGAAGGTGATATTTATAAAAC
>JBBKXS010000368.1:0-2506 GCA_037969605.1 Flavobacteriaceae bacterium | reverse complement strand
CATTCCACTAACACCGAATCTTGAACTGCAGGGTTTGGAGAATACTCCACTATCACTTCACCATAGGCAACACAGGAATTGCCCAATGTCACTTCTACGTTATATGTGCCAGGGGTTAAAACTTCATACGTTGCATTAGTTTCCCCAATAATTTCGTTACCATCCTTAAACCATTTATAAGTGTTGTTTCCTGCTTGGGAGGCATCAAGCAAATAGCTCTCATTGTTACAAATTGCGGTATTGTTTGAAAGTAATCGGTCCGGTCCCAAATCTGTTGACAATTGAAAACTACCAGCTTCCAGAAACACTGCCGAGTCATATCGATAATTTTGTTCATCGGCAATTACCAATTTCACATGGTATGTTGTATTGGGGATTACATTGGCAGTTGCTGTTAA
Organism: Flavobacteriaceae bacterium; assembly: GCA_037969605.1. Taxonomy (GTDB): domain Bacteria; phylum Bacteroidota; class Bacteroidia; order Flavobacteriales; family Flavobacteriaceae; genus Geojedonia. The sequence goes on along the minus strand of JBBKXS010000368.1, from coordinate 2,108 downwards.
AATAGCGGTTTGTCCATTAAAGTTGATTGGAGCGGTAGAATTGTTCCAACTTCCAAAATAGGTTTCATTTTGTGCTGCACAACCATTTGGAATATCGGGATGTACCGTTGTGACCTTAACTGGAGTTTGCGTATTGGGCACTAACGCAATATTGGTATAGGTTGATGATGAAACTGGACGTATTAAAAATCCAAACAAATCGGAATATTGGCAGGTGTTTGCGTTGCCTTGTTGATATTCTTCTGAAGCAAAAATGTATCTAAAACTAATTTGTGAAGCTGCTGAAGTAAAATCGAATTCAATAAGTGTGGCATTTATGGTATTGGGTTCGTTTAAAATAGTTTCCAAGTCCGTGTCACCAGACCAACCAGGGGCATCATCATCACTTAATGTTGTATTTGGACCTGGAACATTGGAAAGATTACCCGTACTCAAAACAATGCCATTTTGAAATGGAAATGTGCTTCCATTGGCATCAAAATAACCATAACTTTGTCCAGAACCTCCAAAATTACCACCTACCACATTAGTGACATTGACGTTTTCAATGCAATTGCTGTTAATTAAAATATCTTCTATGAGTTGTTGTGGCGTATAGGTCTGACTATCCACCTGAATGTTTTGGCCAAGGGCAATTGCAGTACATAACAAACAAAAAAAAGGAAGAATTCTACTCATTTATTTTTTTTCCAAAGGCTAAGATACATTTTTTAAGAGTTGCCATAAATTCTAAACCATGTTAAAGCTAGTGAGTGATCATTAAATTGATTAACTTGATAACTGTATAATTTAAGGATTAATTTAATAATTTGTATCTTTATATTGCTAATACTTTCAGAACATTTAGTTGACTAAACATCTTAAACACATATGGTTTCTGGTTTTTTTGATGTCTTTTGTTTTAAAAGCACAAGAGCTACCACCTATTGAAAATTATCCTCCGGATGTCTATAACGCTGGAAATCAAAATTGGAAGATTTCCCAAGCAAGCAACAATTATATCTACGTTGCGAACAACTCTGGTCTTTTAGAATTTAATGGTGCAAATTGGAAGTTGTACCCATTTCCGAATGGAGTGACAACAAGATCTGTTCTGGCAGTTGGCAGCAAAATATATACTGGTAGTTACATGGAGTTTGGGTATTGGGTAAAAGATGACTATGGTGATTTAAATTATACTTCTTTGGTTGGAAAATTAAATATTCCACTTATTGAAGATGAGCAATTTTGGAATGTATTAAAATTCAACGAATGGGTATTATTTCAATCTCTGAATCGAATTTATTTTTATAATACACTTGATGAATCTTTTAACCACTTTGACTCTAAAAGCACCAGAGCAGAGATTTTTATTGTTGGAAATAGTATTTATTTTCAAAAAATAAATGAGGGGGTTTTTAAAATTGAAAATGGCAATTCACACTTGGTCACAAATGACCCTATTGTCCAACATAATATATTAGTTGGTGCTTTTTTAATAGATAAGAAGCCACTTTTTCTTACTGAAAATGGGGAATTTTATTTTTTAAATGAAAATGGTCTAACAAGGTGGAATATTGAGTCTAATGAAGAATTATCCTCAAAAAAGGTATATAGCAGTTTACAATTAAAGGATGGTAGTTTTGTTTTAGGCACAATTTCAAATGGAATTTTTCACATCGATAGGGATGGGAAAACAATTAACACGATAAATAAAGTTAATGGACTAATTAATAATACCGTTTTAACAATATTTGAGGATGTTGAAAACAATATATGGCTGGGCTTGGATCATGGCATTAGCGTTCTAAATTTAAAATCTCCTTTTAGGGTGTATAATGATATAAAAGGAAATTTAGGAACTGTTTATACTTCAAAAGCATTTAAAAACCATCTTTATGTTGGAACAAATCAAGGTTTATTTTCTAAACGATTAAATACAAATGAAGAGCTCAAATTAATTGAGAATACCGAAGGACAGGTTTGGTGTTTAAGAGAAATTGATAATACTTTGTTTTGTGGCCATAATAATGGAACTTATATTATCGATCAAAATACCGCCAAATTAATAGCAAATTTTCCGGGAACATGGGATATTAAAAAAATAGAAAATGATAAGAACCTATTAC
>JBBKXS010000367.1:0-9465 GCA_037969605.1 Flavobacteriaceae bacterium | reverse complement strand
GATAATTTAAACCGTTCAGCTTCGGTTACAGCTGTGGAAGAAACCAATGTATTAAAAATTGAACAAAAGCGTTTTCAAAATCTTATGATCCACGATGCTGGATTTTCAAAAGGCGTTCTTTCTGTGCTCATAAAACGACATCGAGAATTAGATACCATACAAGAACAACTTTCACAATCGAAAGAAGCTTTAGAACTGTCAAACTCTAAAATGGCTGGACTAATAAATGGCGCCATGGACGCTATCATTATGTTTGATAGTAGTTTTAGAATCTTACTGACCAATCCCTCGGCAAATAAGCTTTTGGAAAATGACGATGTACTACAGCGTAGTGTTTTATTTTTTTTAGATGATCTTAGTGCAAAATTGATTGAAGAGCTCGTGAAATCAGGTCATAAAGGCAGCAAAAAATCTATCAATAACTTTTTGCCTGAAATTATAAAAGTAGTTGGCTCCAATGAAACCGAAACCTTAAATGAAGGCACCATCAGTATTTATGGGAACGGCAATGAAACTTTTTGTACTCTTATTTTGAGAAATATTGAAGAACGCCTTGTTGCCGAGAACCAAATAAACTTATTGACAAAAAAGGCGGAATATTTAGAAGAAGAGCTAAAAGAACTCACCAACAGTTATGGTATTATTGCCCAAGATAAAAACATGCTCCATGTCCTCAATCTTATTGAACAGGTTGCGAAAACTGATACTACAGTTTTAATCACAGGAGAAACCGGCACTGGAAAAGAATTGGTGGCAAAAGCTATACATGATTCTAGCCTAAGAAAAGATAAACCATTAATTAGAATCAATTGTGGAGCGATTCCAGTAAACCTCATTGAAAGCGAATTATTTGGACATGAAAAAGGGGCATTTACTGGCGCAATATCTTCTAGGAAAGGTCGTTTCTTATTGGCTGATAAAGGCACGATTTTTTTAGACGAAATTGGAGAACTTCCAATAGAATTACAGCCCAAATTACTACGGGTAATCCAAGAAGGAGAATTTGATCCTGTTGGAAGTTCACAAACAATAAAGGTTGATGTGCGCATTGTTGCAGCAACGCATAGAAATCTTTTTGATTATACTAAGGAAGGAAAATTTAGGGAAGACTTATATTACCGATTAAATGTGTTCCCCATTGAAGTTCCAGCACTGCGCCTGCGAGGCCATGACATTAGTTTGATTGCCGAAGAGATGGTCCATCAATTTTCTAAAAAATTAAACAAACCTGTTATTCCTTTAAGTGATTCCGATAAAGCAATTCTATCGGCTTACCATTGGCCTGGAAATGTTCGAGAACTTCAAAACTTGATAGAACGCGCTATTATTATTTCACAAAACGGAACTATAAATTGGCATGACATTATTCCAAATCGTGCAATTTCAGAAAAAAAAGTACAACCCATTCAAGATAGTATTCTTACCTCTCAACAACTTAATGATTTGGAGAGAGAAAATATTTTAAAAGCCCTGAGACAGACCAAATGGAAAATCTCTGGTAAAGATGGTGCCGCTGAACTTTTAAAATTACCCTCAACTACATTAGCCTCAAGAATAAAAGCTTTAGGAATAGAACGACCTATATAACTTACGATATCTCATAAATGCTTTAACGACATATCGTTATTAAACGGAATGTCATTATTTAAATGATATTATTATACTTCATAACTCGTTGATATTCATTATTTTAATGTCTTTGGCATAACACATGCTTAATACCAATCAAGTAATGATAACAATTTAAATAATTAGTATAATGATCGCCTTAGATTTAGAACATTTAAACAAAGAATTAAGATACAAAACCCCAGAAGAGATTGTTGATTGGGCCTTAAAACTGTCCAAGAAGCGGATTGTGACTACTAGTTTCGGTTCATATTCCTCTAGCATTTTAAATCTGGTGTCTAAAAAAGATAAGAACATTAATGTCTTGTGGTGTGATACTGGCTATAATACGTCAGAAACTTACGAATTTGCTCAAAGCTTAATTCACAAATTAAAACTTAATATTAATATCTATAAACCATTAATAGGAAGACCCTTAATTAATTCAAACTTTGGTTTACCTAGTATTCATAATCCAAAATATGATGAATTTAAAGAGGTGGTAAAATTGGAACCCTTTAGAAGAGCGATTCAGGACCATCAACCTGAAATTTGGTTTACCAATATAAGATTTGGGCAAACAAATTACCGAAACACTAAGGATATTTTGAGTTATAGTAAAGATGGCATATTGAAAGTAAGTCCATTTTATCATTGGACAGATAAAGAATTAGATGATTACTTAAAAATCAATGAATTACCTAAAAATGAAAACTATTTTGATATAACTAAAGTTTTAAATCATCGTGAATGTGGCATCCATTTTCAGTGAGGACCTGGTGGATTTTTGAAAGGATCATTTAACTGAGTAATGAAACAAGATTTTTTTTAATACTAATAAAATGCCTAAATTAGAAAGTTATTTGACAAACAATATTATGATTTTTGTCAAAAACTATATCCCCAACCTCTACCTCTACCTAATACCTAAATGAAAATAACAAATTCCAATGGTTTCAATGGAATGATAGTGGCACTATTACACTCTAAATGCCCATTTAATTTAAAAAAGGAATTAAAAACATGCAAAAACAATTAAGTAATAGAGATCGCAAAAATCTGGTACCTATGGTGTCCATAAGCTTATGTTGCATCCTTGTTTTATGTTTTATTTTGCTAGTCTTATTTTTTGATATCACGCCAAAATCCGATTCAAAATCGGTTTATATAGATAATCCTTACAATATGAATTATGACGTGTCCCGTCTTGATAATTCTGTTGAAAACCAAATTATTAAATATGGCTATGAGCTATTTGTAAAAACACCCAATTATTTAGGACCTGATAATGGGATTCCAGAAATGGCATTTTCTGGTAACAATTTGTCCTGTAACAATTGTCATCTTTATGCAGGAACAAAACCTTATTCCATGCCACTTATTGGAATTATTCAACGTTTTCCGCAGTTCAGAGGACGTGAGAATAAAATAGGAACTATCGAGGATAGGATTAATGGATGCTTTGAGCGAAGTATGAACGGTCATATGTTGCCTGAGGACAGTAAAGAAATGAAAGCTATGGTAAGTTATTTAACATTCTTAAGTCGATATGCTCCTCAAGATGGAAATATTAAAGGTCAGGGCTATGTTGAACTTAACATTCCAGATAGAGCGGTTGATCTTAAACATGGCAAAGCCGTTTTTGAAACCAATTGTATAGTCTGTCACGGTCCAAATGGCCAAGGACTTAAATTACCTGATAGTTTGCTTTATCAATACCCTCCACTTTGGGGCGATGACTCTTTCAACGATGGAGCAGGGATGAATCGTGTAATTACAGCTGCCGAGTTTATCAAAGGGAATATGCCATTTGGTACAACCTCCAACTCCGTTGTTTTAACTGATGAAGAGGCCTATGATGTTGCCGGATATATCAATTCGATGCAACGTCCAAAGAAATCAAACCTAGAACAAGATTTTCCAGATTTATTAAAGAAGCCTGTCTCGACACCTTATGGTCCATATGCTGATTCGTTCCCAATTGAACAACATCAAAAAGGTCCATTCCAACCTATTATAGATTATTATAAGAAAAAACATAACATTATTAAAACCAAATAAATCAAATATTATGAAAACAAACATTGAAAACTCAAGAAGACAATTTATCGGAGCAATGGCACTTGGTGCCACTGCCAGTACACTTTCGGTATTAGCTAATCCAATTTATGCTAAAACTAAAGCGTTTGATATTAAAACGATGCATGATGCTGACGAATGGTTCAAAAAAATAAAAGGTAGCCATCGCATCACCTATGACGGGTCCACTCCCCACGGTGGTTTACCTATTGTTTGGACCTGGGCCTATTATACCACCAATAATGGTACTGGAACAGTCGATGATGACATGACCGCAGTAACGGTTTTAAGACATACCGCGATTCCTTTTGCCCTTGAAGACCGCGTTTGGAAAAAATACAATTTGGGTGAAGTTTTTAAAGTCACGGATAACTCCACAGGAGCTGCATCTTTAAGAAATACCGTTTATCAACCAATAGATGGCGATTTTCCAGTGCCAGGTATTGATGGCCTTAAACGTATGCAAGAACGAGGTGCCATGTTCTGTGTTTGTAACTTGGCCATTACAGTTTATAGTCACTTTATTGCACTGGGTATGTCGTTGGATGAAAAAGACGTGTATAATGACCTTGTTAGTGCTGTACATCCAGGTATACAAATCGTTCCTTCCGGTGTTTGGGCATTGGGTAGGGCCCAAGAACATGGATGTGGCTACATCTTTGCAGGTGGATAAATAAAATTTATAACTCATGAAAACGTATTTAATTCTAATCGCTGCTTTAGTCTTTTCAATAGCGACTATTGCTCAAGAAAAGCCCGTTAAAATTGTATTTGACGTGACCAGCGATAATGCTAAAGTCCATGGAACAACTATGCGCCATATAAAGGCCATGTCTCAAGCCTATCCAGATTCTAAATTTGAGGTAGTGATTTATAGTGGTGCCATTGATATGGTGCTAAAAGGTAAATCCACGGTAGAAGTAGATATGGAAGCTTTTGCCAACAATGAAAATGTTTCCTTCGTGGTTTGTGAAGGCACCATGGCACGAGATCATGTAACGGCCACACAACTAATAAGCGGTGTGACTTCGGTTCCCGATGGGATCTTGGAAATCGTTAAACGGCAAGCTGAAGGCTGGGGCTATATTAAAGAAGCACAATAGCTGTCTAAAATTTAAAAGCTGAATTTATAAAACATAAATTCAGCTTTTAAATTAATTATCAAGTTGCTTTCCTAATTCATTAGTCTATTAACCTTACATACATAGTCCAAGGTTTTGTTTCGTGAATATTTTTTTGTTGGGATTGCTTCACAATGTTCGCAATAACACTTTTCATTTAATTGCACTTGCAGATATGCAATGAATCAAAATGGAACAACTGGCAAACACCTTATTACCTGCTTACGGATTATGGTGTTATTTCTAAACACAATTTAATTACCTAATTCCAATTCATTCTTTGTAACCTAACTGCATTCAATATAGCTAATAATGCTACTCCGACATCTGCAAATACGGCTTCCCACATGGTAGCCAAACCAACTGCCCCTAAAATCAGAACTATAACTTTTACACCGAATGCTAATATGATGTTTTGCCATACTATTTTGCGTGTGGAACGACTTATTTTAATGGCCTTTACCACTTTTGAAGGTTGGTCTGTTTGAATAATGACATCTGCGGTTTCAATAGCTACGTCACTTCCTAATCCACCCATAGCAATACCAACATCACTTGCTGCTAAAACTGGTGCATCGTTAATACCATCGCCTATAAAAGCAATCTTATTATTGGGATTTTGCTTTAAAGTTTCAACTTCATTTAATTTATCCTCTGGCAGTAAACCTCCTATTGCCTTCTCAATACCTAATTCGGAAGCTATTTGTTGTGTAATGGAATCTTTATCGCCAGAGAGCAGAATAATATTTTTAATACCTACTTTATGTAATGCTATAATTGTCTCATTTGCATCTTCTTTTAATTCATCAGCGATAATAACATACCCTGCAAACGCATTATCTATGGACACTAACACAATGGATTCTACAATACTGTCCGTTTCCTCTAAAACCTTTATATTATTAGCAGTCATTAAGGCTTTATTACCAATTAAAACAGTTTTACTATTTACGATACCTTTTAATCCTTTTCCTGCTATTTCGGATACTTCGGAAGCCTTATAATCTGCACCTTCAGCCTTGTATTCCAAGATTGCTTTGGCAATAGGATGGGTAGATTGCTCTTCCATTGCCATTAGATACTTCATAAATTCTTTTTCTTCCCAACCTATGGATTTAATTTCCTTTATTTTAAAAACACCTTTGGTAATCGTACCCGTCTTATCCATTACCAAAATGTTTATTTTGGTCATTGTATCCAAAAACGAAGCACCTTTAAATAATATACCATTTTTTGAAGCTGCACCCAAACCACCGAAATAACCCAACGGAATAGAAATCACCAAAGCACAAGGACACGATATAACAAGGAAGATTAAGGCCCGATACAACCAATCTCTAAACACATAATCGTCTATAAAAAAGTAGGGCAAAAATGTAACAGTAATAGCCAAAAAGACTACAATTGGTGTGTAAATACGTGCAAACTGTCGTATAAATAACTCGGTTTTCGATTTTCGCGCTGTGGCATTTTGAACTAAATCTAATATTCTTGCAATAGAACTATCTTTAAATTCTTTTGTAACCTCAACCTCAATCACGCTTTCTAAATTAATGCTACCTGCGAATAATTTTGCTCCTTTAGTAATCGTATCTGGTTTACTTTCGCCAGTTAAGGCTGCTGTGTTCAGTGATGCTTTTTCGGTGATTAAAATGCCATCTAATGGGATTTTTTCACCAACTCTAATTTGAATATTTTCACCGATTGCCACCGTTTCTGGACTAACGCTTACTACTTCACCATTTCTAAAAACATTCGCTTCTTTAGGGCGCACATCTAACAAAGCTTTAATATTTCCTTTTGCTTTATTTACAGCTGCATTTTGAAATAACTCTCCAACTGCATAAAACAACATTACCGCAACACCTTCGGGATATTCGCCAATTACGAAAGCCCCAATGGTTGCGATAGACATTAAAAAGAACTCTGTAAAAACATCGCCTTTTTTAATGCTTTTCCATCCTTCTTTTACCACAGGTAATCCTACAGGTATATATGCTATTGCATACCACCCAATACGTAACCAATCATTAAAAAATGTTACCTTAAAATAGTCTAAAGCAATTCCAATTATAAGCATTGAAAGACTTATAATTCCAGGAATATATACTTTTAAATTATTTGATTTCGTATTATGATTTTGACCATGTTCTGTTTTAGAATTAGGGTTTATATCTCTTAAATTTAATTTCTTTTTTATCATAATACTATTTAATGACCATGACCTTCTTCTTCGCTATTCTTTGCTTTTGCAAGCAAAGTAAAAGCATCTTTTAAAACCACTTCCATATTTGAAATGTCTTGTGAGGTATCTTCAAAAGTAAAAGCAACAAATCCAACTTCCTCATGACCTTTTATAATTTCAACCATTTCAAAATCATTCATCATTTGTTCGCCTTCTTTTCTTTTACCCAATGATTTGAAAATATAATGCTTTCCTTCAAAACGAACTATAGCTTCTTCTGGAATAGCATATTGTTCAAGAGCTTCCACTTCAATAGCTGCATTAACAAACATTCCAGGTAATAAATTTTCAGTATGGTTTTTTAGATGGCCATGAATGGTTATTGACCTGTCTTCAAGAACATTATTTCCAATAAGAAATACTTCCGCCTCCATCCAGTTTTTAGGTGCATTTGCCAATCTGAAACGAATACGTTGCCCGTTTCTAATTAAAAGAATGTCATCTTCATATACTTTAAGTTCTACGTGCAAATCGGATGCATCTGTAATGTCCATGAGCACATCTTGCGGATTAAAATATTTACCTGTATTAATATAAACCTCTCTAACAATACCATTGATTGGCGAATAAACATTTACAATAGAAGAAATAGAACCGTTTTTTATGGTTGACGGATTAATACCAATTAATCGTAACTTACTTTCCAATGCTTGGATATTTGCATCATTTGTTAAATACTTGCTCTTGGCCAATTGAAACACTTTTGTTGAGGTCACCGCTTCGTTATTTAGGGTTTGTTGACGTTCAAAATCAGCTTTTAAATAGTCATTGTTCGCCAATGCTTCTAAATATTCTCTTTGAAACTCTATAAATTCGGGGTTTTCAACGGTAGCAACAATCTGCCCTTTTTTTAAGCTGCTACCCGGAAGCATAGCCGTATATTTCAAAAACCCTCCATAGGGAACAGTAATAGATATATTGCCTTGTGGTGGTACATCTATCATACCGTTAACAGTAATTTCGTGTCCTATTTTTCGCTTTTCGACCTTACCAATTACAATATCGGTCTGCGCTAATTGGGCATCTGTTAATTCTACCCTATTTTCATTTTCCTGTTCGTGAGCTTCTTCAATTACTGTAGCTGTGTTATCCTTACATCCCGTTACTACAAGTATCGCAGTAAATAGTATTGTTTTATATATAATATTTTTCATTTATTTAATTATTTGAAGTGAGTTGTTCTATTTTAATAAGAGTTTGGTTGTATTGGTTTACAAAACCTAAATATTTGGTTTGTATGGTTAAAGCTCTATTGAGTCCTTGTACATACTCTACGTACTCAATTTCGCCTTCTTGGAAAGCTCGTTGTGAATTTCTTAAAAGTAATTCGGCTTGCGGTAGAGCATTGAGACGATAAAATTCCAAATTTTGTTGGTCTTTTTTCAAGGTTTCTAATGCTGTTTGCAACTTTGTTTGCATATAGTTTGTTATTGCTTCCAGCTGTGATTCGTTTTCCAATTTATGAATATTTGCCGCTTTAATCTTGGCAGAATGCGACTTGAAAAATATAGGAATACTTAAGCCTAATTGCACTCCGGTAAAACGATCGCCGGAATCGAATATCGTCGGTGTACCAATCGCTGTTTCGCCATTACCTATAAATGATTGATTGAAATAGCCTAAAGTTATATCGGGAAGCATTTTTGCAGACACAACTGAACTTTCCTTTTCTGAAACCTCAACTTTTGATTTATAAAACGCTACTAACGTATTTTTTGATACCAATAGAGTGTCCATAAATTCTTCCGAAAGCATAGCTGATTTTTGTTCTAATCTCCCAACACTAATATCCACAAGACTATCAGAATTTATAAGATTCTGCAATTGTAATTGATAGGCTTTAATAATTGAAGCATTATCTTTTATCGCAATTTGTATATCGGCTAATTCGGCATTTGCAGTTGCTTTCTCCAAGGCATTGCTCTCACCAGTTTTGAAACGTAAATTTGCTGCATACTGAAACCGTTCGTAAATACTATCTTGTTGTTGCAACACGTTTTGCTTACTTTTTAGATACCACAGTTCATAATAAGCCGATTTTACTTGAGCAATCAATTCGTTTTTTATCACTTCTTGATTTCGTTCACTTGCTTCAATCTTCGCTTTAGCAAGCTTATTTTGATTAACATAAAACGTTGGAAATGCGAAAGTCTGACTTACGCTAAAACGAGTGTCATCATCAATTGCACTGTTTGTTTGTCCATACTCTAATCCAAACTCTGTTTTGGGCAAGTCCCAACTCGCGCCTTTTAATGCTCTTTCTTGTTTCGTTTGCAATTTAGATGCTTTTATATTTGGATTATTGATTAGCGCGGTTTCAATAATGGCATCAAGGTTTTGATATACTTTTACTTCTGGGTTTGTTTGGGCATGTATTGAATATATACTACACAAAAGACCACCAAATAATAG
>JBBKXS010000366.1:0-24823 GCA_037969605.1 Flavobacteriaceae bacterium | reverse complement strand
ACACCTTTACTTAACGAATCACTAGAGATTGTAAAAATAGTTTCAAAAGCTCGTAAAAATGCAGGAACTAATAATTAACTCATTAACCCATTAATTCATTGAAAAATTGTATCATAATTGGAGGCGGAATCATTGGTTTATGTTCCGCATATTACCTTCAAAAGGAAGGTCATCAGGTTACAGTTGTGGACCAATCCAACATGGATGCTGGAGCGTCTTATGTCAACGCTGGCTATTTATCACCAAGTCATATAATTCCATTATCGGCTCCTGGAGTTATGAAAAAAGGAATAAAATGGATGTTTGATTCTTCAAGCCCTTTATATATTAAGCCACGATTAGATCTAGATTTTTTTAAATGGACTTGGGCATTTAATAAATCGTGTAATGGAGCTCATGTAAAACGGTCCGCGCCAGTTATCAGAGATATTTCTGTGTTAAGTCAAGAGTTATATGAGGATATAAAAAAAACTGAAAACTTTGATTTTCATTATGATAAAAAAGGTTTGTTGATGCTTTGTCAAACTGAGGAGATGTTGAAAGAAGAGATGAAAATTTCGAATTTGGCTCAAGACCTTGGACTCGAGGCACAAGCAATTAATAGCGAAGAGATTAAAAGACTAGAGCCGAATGTAAAAATTAATGCCATTGGAGCGGTTTATTTTAAATGTGATCATCATACAACACCCAATGAGTTTATGAAGGAGATGAAAACCTATTTAAAGAATTCGGGAGTTCGATTTTTTAAAAATGAAAAAGTGGAAGATTTACAAATTCAAGACGGAAAAATCGTTTCCATTATAACAAATAAACAAACAATTAAGGCTGACGAATTTATTTTGGCAGCAGGTTCGTGGAGCCATTTATTAAGTAAAAAATTAGGATTAAAACTCTTGCTTCAAGCAGGGAAAGGGTATCGAGTTAATAGCGATAGGTCAACAGGCATTTCAATTCCAGCAATATTGGCGGAAGCCAAAGTGGCAATAACACCTATGAGTGGTTTTACACGATTTTCTGGAACTATGGAAATTGCAGGGATCAACCACAATATAAACAAAGTTCGGGTCGAAGCAATTGCTAGGGCAACTCAAAAATATTATCCAGAAATAGAATTAACCAATGAAGTGAAGAGCAATGCCGCCTGTGGTTTACGACCTGTATCTCCGGATGGTTTGCCTTATATTGGTAAATCTATTAAATGTAAGAACTTGACTATTGCTACTGGACATGCCATGATGGGTTGGAGTATGGCGACAGCTACCGGAAAGTTAATTTCCGAAATAATTTCTGAACAAAAATCTTCATTAAGTTTGGCGCCATTTAGCCCGGACAGAAAATTTTAACTTCAATTAAACATCTAAATTTTCAATATCTAATCTCATATTGATCATGTGTTTTTTAAAGCCTACTTTTTCATAGGCCCGAATTGCGGATGGGTTGGTGTCATATACATCCAATCTGATTTCAAAGATGTTTCTTGTTTTACACCACTGCAATAAAGCATCTATAATTAATTTGTTCAATCCTTTTCCTCTCTGATCTTGAGGAACAAACATAAAACCAAGGTAACCAATCTTTGTGTGTTTTAAATAATGCCTGTCGTCTTTGATTTTTGCATAACCGGATGCAACGATCTGGTTATCTAATTCAACAACAAACACATCCGATTCGTCACTCGTTATCAATTCAGGAATGTTATAATAATTAATCTTGCCATCCTTTATAGTAGGATCCATTGGGCGTTCGGCTTCAATGACACCTTGTTCAAATTCTAAAAGAACAGGGACATCTTCCATTGTAGCTTTTCTGACTATGGGTATCATGGCTCAAAATTTAATGACCTAAAAATAGGAACTAAAATTTAAAGTGCATTTTTTTGATGCTTAAAAAAAGCATCGGCTTGAAGCTGCATAAGTTCCCTAGCTTTTTTGCGCTTGTAGGTGTACAATTCGTCTTCTTCAGCAATATCATTATAGATTTTGTTGTTGAGTGCCATATCCGTTTTTAACAGGATATTGCGCTCATTCACTTTTTGCTCTACCCAAGTTTTAACTGCGGTTTCAATATCTTCAAGTTTGTAATCGTATTCTCCTTTAGGAGATAAAAGTTTGGCAAAAATAGGGGAAGTCTCTATAGCCAAAAACAATAAAAAGATGAAAAATGAAGGTAACCAAGGTAATACTCCCAAAGCATTGATACGAGCCATAAAACCATCAAACCTATCAATAACAGGTTGGGTTGTAATGACCTTGTTATCATAGTCCGATTTGAGTTGTGTAATTTGACCTTCGGTTGTTGTTATTTTAGCTTTATTGTCGGCTTTTAACTGTTGTAGTTCAGCCAAAGCAGCATCATGTTTTTCGCGTTTTTCCTTGTAAACAGGACCTTTACCTAATAACATAGTTCCTGCGGTGCCCTCAGCTTCGGAAATAAAAGTGCTATAAAGTGCATTGACTTCGGCTTCCTTAGTATCAATTTGAGTTTGGAAGTCTTTTATGTCATTTTCCAATGCAGCAATTGTTGGATTAAACTGCTCTGCAATTTGATTTTTATTGGCAAGCGTTAAATCGTTTTTCTGTTCCAATAAGACCTGATCAATTTCTTTTTGAAATATTTTTAGTTCCAAAGGTTTTGAAATGACAATGGCGATAATAACGGCTAATATAATTCGTGGAGACGCTTGAATGAGTTCATCAATAATATTGTCTCGTTTTTTTATGGTGGACACAATAAAACGATCTAAATTAAAAATGAGCAAGCCCCAAACGAGACCAAAAGCAATGGCTGCAAGGTAGTTGTCAAAAACCGTATAAAGCGCATAGCTTGAAGCGATAAATGCCATAACTGCTGTAAAGAATACGGTAGCGCCTATACCTGCATATTTATTTTGTTCGCCAATTGAGCATTGATTTAAAATGTCCGTGTCTGAACCAGAGCAAATAAGGAAGAATTTTTTTAACATAATAGGATATTTTTTGATTGATAGACTATTAGAACGTTAAAGATCAAAAATTGTTACAAAAAAGCCTCGATTTTTCGAGGCTTAATAATTTAATCTAAAACTTGATTAATCCTTAATTAGGATAGCTTGTTTAGAAATAAATACTTTGGGTTTCACGTAGTGAGGTCGTTTAGTTTGAATATTGAGATTCTCATTTTTCTTAATTAAGCTAATGGCTTCATCTGATGGTATTGATTTTCCTTCGTAATAAAATGCAGCTCCTTTTTTAGACATCTCAATAACATGCTCCAAAGCTGATTTAGGTGGCGGAGGTGGTGGTGGAGATGGTACTGTATAGTTGTAATGCTCAAGAGCCTTTTGCATATTCACTTTTTCTACAGGTGGTGCATTATCTGGAATAGGAGGAGGTGGTATTTTTTCACCGTTAACAACTTTAACTGGCTCTGGAGCTTTAGGCGCAGGCGGCGGTGGCGGTGGAATTTTAATACTTGGATAAGGTTCGGCATTGGCCTTTTGTTCTTTTGTCATGATGCCAAAGAGATATTCTAAACGTTCGATATCTTTTTTCATAATCTGCATCCTGTCTTTGGACATGTTGTTATAATGCTTAGCTAATTTGTTATATTCTGCTACTTCTTCTGCTGTAGCTTTTTTTTCTTGAATTTCTTCTGAAATATTAAAATCTTCAAGTTTGTTTATTTCAGGGTTAATCTCTGCAGTTAGTAAGGTTTTGGAGGTGTCTTCTTTTACAATTTCCTTACTGTCACTAAACCCATAAAGAGTCAATACTAATAAAGGTAAAAGCAAAAAGCTTCGTAAATAAATGGTCTGTTTTGATGTGTTTGTTTTCATAACTGTAAATCGTTTTTTGATGGATGAATAATTAATGGCATGAGTCAAGTATGGTTCTTTAGCATTGGATGAAAACGCTAATAAAAGTTGCTGGTAATTATGTAGAATTGCACCTTGTTTTAATACCGCTTGATCTGCCAAAAACTCATGATTGAGTTTGACATCTTTTTTTAAGAGATACATAAGTGGATTAAACCAAAATATAATTTGAATGAGTTCGATCAACAAAATGTCTAAACTATGTTTTTGCTCTGCATGAGCTTGTTCATGCTCAAAAACTTCTTTTGGAATTTGTTTTGTTTCGTAAAGATGCTTGTTTAAGAAAATATAATTGAAAAAAGTATGAGGTGTTTTTAGTTGCTCTAACAGAACATTAATAAAATGATCATATTTGTGTTTCGGACTGTTCTCAATGGTTTTAACAATTGTAAAGAGGTTGTATATAAATTTTGAGCTAAATAGAAGAACACCCAAGCCATAAATTGTCCATAGAGCAATTGGCCAATTAATGATTGAATTGATCGTGCTACTATCATTTAATAGCGTAAGCGAATTGCTACTGGCGAGAGTTGAACTGGTTGAAGCAGGTACATAATAGGTAATAGTAATTAATGGAATAAATAGGGCAAAAGCAAGCGACCCTAATAAATAGAAGCGTTTTAAATGGTGCATGCTTTCCCGCTCCAGAAAAAGTTTATAGAACATCATAAATATTGCGAGGCAAGCAATTGATTTTAGGATATAGAAAATCATGGCCTTTTATTTTTAATTTCAATATCGATGATGGCTTTTAAATCCTCTAATTCTTCCTTAGAAAGATCTGTTTCTTTGGTAAAGAACGACGCAAATTGGGAGGCACTATCATTAAAAAAGTTTTTGATAAGTCCGTTAACATGT
Organism: Flavobacteriaceae bacterium; assembly: GCA_037969605.1. Classification (GTDB taxonomy): domain Bacteria; phylum Bacteroidota; class Bacteroidia; order Flavobacteriales; family Flavobacteriaceae; genus Geojedonia. The sequence continues at coordinate 20,112 of JBBKXS010000366.1, read as the reverse complement.
TTAGAGAAATAATCTTTCTTTTTTACCAAAGGATAATACTCACGGGCATTTCCAAATAGGGTGTATGCTATAAATCCTTTATCGGTCATGCGCTTTAACAAGGTAGCGACAGTTGTTGTCGCTGGTTTGGGTTCTGGGTAGACCTCCAATAAATCTTTCATGAACGCCCTTTCGAGTTTCCATAAGTAATTCATTAAATCTTCCTCGGTTTTTGAGAGTTGCATTTTTCTACAATTTTAAAATTGACTCTACAAATGTAGAACAAAAAATTCAATTCTACAAACGTAGAGGGTGTATTTTGATTAATTTCACATATTTTTTTCTTTTCTAGAGCGAATGCTTTCTATTATGACGGTACATAAAATTAAGCTACCACCTAAAAAAGTATGCATTGTTGGGATTTCGTTAAGAAAAAAATAGGCAATAATAATTCCGAAGACTGGTTGAGCGCTACTAATAATACTTGTTGTGCTTGCTGCAAAGTGTTTTAAACTTTGTACTAGAAGTGTATGACCAATAGCAGTTGTTACCAGAGCTAATATAATTACATAAGGAAATTGTGTTTTAATTCCCGAAGTATCCATAAAAATGAGTGCGGGTAGCAAAACAATAGTAAGAACAAATAATTGATAAAACATGAGCATTGTTCCGTTATAACGGCTAACCAACTGTTTAGAAATTAAAATCCGTAATGCATAACAAACCGCAGATAACAATCCAAATAAAACACCCTTTACATGCGAATTTTCAAGACTAAATTCTGGTGCAAGAATATAAATTCCAAGTAAAACCATTGCACCTAGAACAATATGAATAGGGTCGAATTTTACTTTTATAAATAAGGGTTCTAGCAAAGCTACAATTACTGGAAAAGTAAATAAGGATAACATTCCGAGTGCGACATTGGAAAGTTTTAAAGCATAGAAATAAGTAATCCAGTGGGCGCCTGTTAATAGAGCACTTACGATAATTGTTAGCGCATCTTTTTGGGTATAAACCCTGAAATTAAGTTTTCGAAATTTGATAAAACCATATAAAAATAAAGCGGCCAACGAACATCGCCACCAAATAATAACTGGAGTAGGCATTTCTATAAACTTTCCTAAAGCCCCAGAGGTACTAATAAAAAGCGTAGCTAAATTTAAAGCGAACAGTTGTTTAAGGTATGGATTGTTCATTTAGTTGAGAAGCAAGTCCTAGCTTTTATTGGTTAATTATTGAAAGCTATTTACTTAACTCTGTAAAATATTTATAAAACAACGGAATGGTTTCTATTCCTTTTAAATAATTCCAAATTCCGAAATGTTCGTTTGGTGAGTGAATAGCATCGCTGTCCAATCCAAATCCCATTAAAATGGTTTTGCTTTTAAGTTCTTGTTCGAATAAGGATACAATCGGAATACTGCCACCACTACGTTGTGGGATTGGTGTTTTTCCAAAAGTGTCTTGATAAGCTTTTGACGCCGCTTGATAACCAATGCTATCGGTAGGTGTTACGTAACCTTGTCCACCATGATGGGGAGTTACTTTAACTTTAACCCCTGTGGGAGCTATACCTTCAAAATGGGTTTTAAAGAGATCAGTAATCTCATTCCAATCTTGATGCGGAACTAATCGCATGGATATTTTGGCATAGGCTTTACTCGCTATGACCGTTTTTGCACCTTCACCCATATAGCCTCCCCAAATACCGTTGACATCTAGGGTTGGTCTTATGGCATTACGTTCATTGGTCGTATAACCTTTTTCACCGTAAACCTCTTCGATATCTAAAGCTGACTTGTAGGCATCTAAAGAAAATGGTGCCTTTGCCATTTGTGTACGTTCTTCTTTGGAAAGTTCTACCACCTTATCATAAAAACCTGGAATAGTTATATGATTATTATGGTCGTGCAAGGAGACAATCATTTTGGCAAGAATATTAATAGGATTTGCAACAGCACCTCCATACAACCCAGAATGCAAATCTCTATTCGGCCCAGTAACTTCCACTTCAACATAACTCAAACCACGTAAACCGGTTGTGATTGAAGGGGTGTCTTTGGCAATCATACCGGTATCGGATATTAGAATTACGTCATTTTTAAGCTTTGCATGGTTTGTCTTTACAAATTTTGAAAGGTTTTTACTGCCAACCTCTTCTTCGCCTTCAATCATAAACTTTACGTTACACGGCAATTGATTTGTAGAAGTCATAAACTCCAAAGCTTTTACATGCATGTACATTTGTCCTTTGTCATCACAGGCTCCTCTTGCGAATATCGCTCCTTCTGGATGTAAATCCGTTTTTTTGATTACGGGTTCAAATGGAGGTGAAGTCCATAATTCCAAAGGGTCTGGAGGTTGTACATCATAATGTCCATAAACCAATACTGTTGGTAAATTTTTATCTTTAATCTTTTCACCATATACAATAGGATGGCCTTCGGTTTTACAAATTTCGACATGATCACAACCTGCATGTTCCAAACTGGTCTTTACAGCTTCAGCGGTTTTTAAAACCTCATTATTATATGCTGAATCGGCACTAACGGACGGTATTTTTAATAAGGCAATGAGTTCATTTATAAATCGATCTTTATTGTCGTCGATATAAGATTTTATGTTTTGCATAGAAATTATTATTGGATTCAAAAATACAAAACCCAAGGCACTTTTTTCTCATAAGAGGCATTTGAATATCCAAACTAATTTTTATATTTGCAGTCCTTTTGCAGGCGTGGTGGAATTGGTAGACACGCTAGACTTAGGATCTAGTGCCGCGAGGTGTGGGAGTTCGAGTCTCCCCGCCTGTACTTAAAGCTCTTCAATTTTTCGAGGAGCTTTTTTTATTACATTTGTTTTGTGGGACATATAACAATCTATTTTTAACATTTATAGAGTATCAATTAATAACCACCATCAATTTGTTTACACTCAACCATATTCAGGATCCAAAAAACACAAAGGATTATTTAGAGATAAGCAATTCTGATCAATCATGTTATGCCAAAATCGAGTTGTCGTTAGGTGGAAGTTTACAAGAGCTATCCCTTCAAAATAAAACCATTATATCTTCAAAATATACAAAACCGTATAACGAATCTTATGCATCGGCCATTTTGTTTCCATTTTCCAATAGAGTAGAACTAGGAAAATATAATTTTGACAACGAGGTATTTCAATTAGAACAAAATGAAAAAGGTAAACACAACGCCCTACATGGCTTGGTTTATAACAAATCGTTTGAAGTTGTTAAACAAGAAATTTCAGATACTGAAGCATCTGTTTCTATTATATATAATGAATCAAGGCCAGGTAAAGGATTTCCATTTATGTACGCTATCACTTTAGATTATGTGTTGACAAAAAATGAGTTGCAGTTGCATGTCACGGTTAAAAATACAGACAACGTTGCTTTCCCTTTTTCTTTAGGTTGGCATCCATATTTTTATTCCAGTGATATTTACAATAGCATGCTAACCTTGGATTCGGATCAGAAAATACTAGTTAGTGACAGTATGATTCCTATTAGTGAAGAACGCATCAGTTGGCACGCTCCTCGTAAAATTCAAAATCAATATTTTGATGACTGTTTTGTTCTAAACAATAGCCTTATAAAATTTAAAACCCCAGAATATCATTTAGAGTTTAAGTTTTCAACAACCAAAAAGTATTTACAAATCTACACACCTGAAAACCGAAAAACAATTGCAATTGAACCTCAAACCGCTGTCGCCAATAGTTTTAATTCTAAAAAGGGATTGCAGGTTTTACAACCTAATGATAGCTACAACCTTAACTGGAAAATAAATATAGAATAGATGTGTTTGCTTAATGAACAACGAACTAATTCATAAAATAGAATCGGCTTTTAAATTAAGTTTTAAAGAGCAGCCCATTTTGGTATTTGCTCCAGGACGCATCAATTTTATTGGAGAGCATACCGATTATAATGAAGGTTTTGTACTGCCAGCCGCCATTAATAAAGGTATTGTTGCAGCAATAGGAAAAAGTGATGCAGCAGAGTGCTCCATATTTGCAATTGATCTTAATGAGTCTTACAAATTTTCCATTGATAATTTGAGTACGATTACTAATGGAAACTGGCGAAATTATATTATAGGTGTGGTAGCTGAAATTCAAAAAAGAGGACTGAAGGTCGAGCCATTTAATTTTGTGTTTGGAGGTGATATACCAAAAGGTGCGGGATTATCGTCTTCTGCTGCTTTAGAAAATGGTGTAGTTTATGGATTAAATGAGTTGTTCGGCTTAGGATTATCTAAAGCTGAAATGATTGTAATTTCACAACAAGCTGAACACAATTATGTAGGGGTGCGTTGTGGAATCATGGATCAATATGCCAGTATGTCTGGAGAAGTAAACCATGCCCTGCTTTTAGATTGTAGAACTCAAAAAGCTATCCCCATTCAAATAGATTTTGATGGTTATGAACTCCTCCTAATTAATACAAATGTAAGTCATAATCTTGTAGATGCAGCCTATAATGAACGACGGAAAGTTTGCGAACAAGTAGTCTCATTGTTGAAGGTTCAAGCATTACGAGATGCCACTGAAAATGATTTAATTAATATTAAACAGAACCTAACTGAAGCCGACTATCAAAAGGCCTTATACATCATTCAAGAAAATGAACGGGTTCAAAAAGCGGCTCAAATGATTAAAGAAAATAACTTGATAGGACTTGGTAAGTTACTTTTTGAAGCACATAATGGAGCACAACATCAGTTTAAAATCAGTTGTGATGAACTTGATTTTTTGGTTGAAAAGGCAAAGGAAAATTCTAATGTACTTGGTGCTCGAATGATGGGAGGCGGTTTTGGAGGGTGTACCATCAATTTAATCAAAAAAGAAGCATTGGAACCATTTACACAGGAAATTTCTAAAGCTTATTTAGAAGAGTTCAACCATCACTGTTCTTTTTATTTTATAAAACTTTCACAAGGAACACATTTAATACAAAACTAAGATGAATACTGATATTCAAAATTATTCACATAAACGTATTAATAGTCTCACTGGAGAATGGATTTTAGTGTCTCCACATCGTGCTAAACGCCCTTGGCAAGGGCAAGCGGAGGAACTTGTTTCAGAGTCTAGGCCATCTTATGAAGCAAGCTGTTATCTATGTGCGGGCAACAAAAGAGCCAATGGCGAGATCAATCCTGATTATGAAGACGTATTTATATTCAATAACGATTTTGCCGCATTACAAGATGAAACAAAATCTTTTGAAATTAACGAAGGTTTATTAAAAGCTGAAAGTGAGCAAGGCATTTGCAAAGTGGTTTGTTTTAGCCCTGACCATTCTAAAAGTTTGGCACAAATGACCGTTAAGGAGATTCAAAAAGTAATACAAGCCTGGCAGAATGAATTTATTTCTTTGGGCAAATTGAAACATATTAATTATGTACAGATTTTTGAAAATAAAGGTGCCATTATGGGTTGTAGCAACCCGCATCCCCATGGCCAAATATGGAGCCAGTCGTCTTTACCCAACGAAATATTAAAAAAGGATAATCAGCAATTACACTACTTTAAAACCCATCAAAAAACAATTTTAGAAGATTATCTCAAACAAGAACTTGAATTAAAAGAGCGCATCATTTTCGAAAACAGGGCCTTTGTAGTTTTAGTACCATTTTGGGCTATTTGGCCTTTTGAGACGATGATTATTCCCAAAATACCTCAAAAAGATATTAGTCAACTTTCCCAAGAAGTAACAATTTCATATGCGGAAGCAATTTCAGTGTTGACCAAGGTTTATGACAAGCTTTTTAATACCTCATTCCCCTATTCAAGTGGGATTCATCAAGCTCCTACCAATGCGAAACCAAATAAGCACTGGCATTGGCATATGAGTTTTTATCCACCATTATTACGAAGTGCTACGGTAAAAAAATTCATGGTTGGCTACGAATTGTTTGCCACTCCCCAACGAGATATCACACCAGAGTCTGCTGCTAAAACTTTAAAAAATTTGGCCGATAACTTAAATAAAACTAAATATACACGATTATGAAAAGAATACTACTTCTAATAGCTTTTGCATCATTAATGCATGGATGTAAGGAATCAAAAACTAAATCAATAAGTGCAACTACCGAAGAATGGATTACCTTATTTAATGGAAAAGATTTAGCGGATTGGGACATTAAAATTGCAGGTCATAAAGCGGGAGATAATTATTTGGAAACATTTAGGGTTGAAGACAACATGATTAGAGTGGTGTATGACGATTATGAAACTTTTGACAATGCCTTTGGACATTTATATTATAAAACCCCCTTTTCCTATTACAAGATCAAATTGGATTATCGCTTTACAGGACATCAAGTTAAAGGCGGTGCAGATTGGGCAAATAAAAATAATGGGATCATGTTGCATTCCCAATTGGCTACTAGTAACAGTCTAGAGCAGTTTTTTCCGGTCTCTATTGAGCTTCAATTGTTGGGAGGTTTAAGTGATGGAAATGAAAGACCAACAGCCAATCTTTGTACACCAGGCACGATAGTGGATATGAATGGTGTGACTATTTATGATCATTGTATAAGCTCAAATACCAAAACTTATAATGGAGACCAGTGGGTTCATGTTGAGGCAATAGTTTTGGGCAGTGAGTCCATTACCCATATTGTGAATAACGATACGGTTATGGTGTATCAACATCCAAAAATAGGAGGTGGATTGATTAGTGGTGCTGAAGGAGAATGGGAGAATAATGGTATAACAAATAAAGAGGTTTGGTTGGCGAAAAATGGCGAGCCATTAAGTGAAGGCTATTTGGCTTTACAGGCAGAAAGTAGCCCAACCGATTTTAAGAATATCGAGCTTTTAAATCTTTGTGGCTGTATGGACAAAAAAGCGAAAAATTACAAATCCTATTATGTAAAAGCCGATAATTCAAAATGTCTTTATTAAAAAGATGAAAACTTCGAGACTCTTTTTTTTAATAATGCAATTGTTTCGACTTAAAGGTTAATAGCTAGAGAGGTTAATACAGGCTATTATTATTTTCGAGTTTAATGAAATTGGAGATCCAGATTTAGGTTCAAGATAAAGCCATAGCCACACACTCCCCAAATTTTTTTTTACGGACTATTTTTAAGGTTAGTTATGTTAGTTAATTATGTTATATTTTCACTTCTGAAGTAAATCTATATAAAATTTGAATACCGTAAGCATAATCCATATTTAATTGGTTTACGACAACGTTTGCGTGTTGAAAACTTTTTTGAAATGGTTAGAATTCAAATAAATAAGTAAAAAGATGAGGATTAATCAATAAACCCATTTGGTTTTTAAATAGTTCGTATTTTAAGTCTAAATTATTTACTTTAGTAGAAACTTTTTTTTGATAAAAATTGTTCATTTCATTTAAAAATTATGAAGAGGAAAATTACTCTTAAACAAATTGCAAGAGAACTGGATGTTTCAATATCTACCGTTTCAAAAGCATTACGGGATAGTTTGGAAATTAGTCTAGATACAAGAGAAAAAGTGCAGGCTTTTGCCAAATTATATAATTATAGACCCAATAATATTGCCTTAAGTTTAAAAAACCGAAAAACCAAGACCATTGGGGTCATCATTCCTGAAATCGTACATCATTTTTTTTCAAAAGCGATTAACGGTATTGAGCTTGTTGCCAATAAAAGAGGTTATAACGTTATCATCGGGTTATCAAATGAGTCTTTTGATAAAGAAGTTATCAATATGGAAATGCTCGCTAATGGAAGTATCGATGGGTTTATATTGTCGATAGCCAAAGAAACATTAATGCTACAAGATTATCATCATTTTAAAGAGACCATAAATCAGGGCATGCCTATAGTATTGTTTGATAGGGTCGTTGATGAAATAGAATGTGATAAAGTTATTGTAGATGATATAAAAGGCGCTAAGATTGCAGTCAATAAATTAGTTGCCAACGGCTGTAATAATATAGCAATAGTATCCACAAAAGACTATGTAAGTGTAGGTAGACTTAGAACCCAAGGGTATCTTGAAGTACTTAAGGAAAACAATATAAAACCTAATCCTGATTTTATATTAAAAGTGGATGATAAATTTGCTACCGATGATTATCTCAAGATTTTGGAAACTGAAATTTATCTTTTGCTTAAGAATAATTCGACCATTGACGGCGTATTTGCGGTGAATGAAATATACGCCTTAACGGTTATGAAAGCAGCTCGTAAGCTGGGAAAAGCAATCCCAGATGATATACAGGTCATTGGTTTTACAGATGGTGTATTATCTAAACACGCAACCCCAAGTTTAACTACGGTAAGCCAACATGGTCAGACCATGGGGGAGAAAGCCGCTGAATTGCTAATCGATAAAATAGAGAATGAAAATGAAGAAGTTGTAGAACAATATAAAACCATTATCATTGAAACCGATCTTGTTGAACGGGAATCTACTAAATAATTATATTTAAGTCCAATAATAAAAAACTTTATTATATTAGCGGCTTAATCAAAACTTATATTTTCACTTCTACCAATAAGTTTTGGTAAGTATAATTGCTTATCAAAATAGTATTAATAAAAACATACTATAATGAAAAAGCGTACGCTGGGTTTTTGGGAAGTTTGGAACATGAGTTTCGGGTTTCTAGGAATCCAAATGGGTTTTGCCTTACAGAATGCAAATGTCAGTAGAATTTTTCAAACTTTGGGAGCTAAAGTTGAGGATATTCCAATACTTTGGGTAGCTGCCCCTTTAACAGGTTTAATAGTTCAACCTATTATTGGTTATTTTAGTGATAGGACCTGGCATCCCAAATTAGGACGTCGTCGTCCTTATTTTTTAGTAGGTGCAATTTTAGCTTCTTCAGCATTATTTGTCATGCCGAATTCACCGGTACTTTGGATGGCTGCTGGCATGCTTTGGATAATGGATGCTTCTATTAATGTTTCGATGGAACCATTTAGGGCATTTGTAGGAGATAATTTACCTGAGCACCAAAGGACTAGCGGTTTTGCAATGCAGAGTTTCTTTATTGGTATTGGAGCCTACGTTGCGTCAAAACTTCCAAAAATTTTAACCCATTTCAATGTGTCCAATACGGCTCCCGAAGGAATTATACCAGATTCCGTAAAGTATTCATTTTATATTGGAGGTGCGGCTTTTTTCATTGCTGTGCTATGGACAGTATTGAGATCAAAAGAATATTCACCTGAAGAATTGAAGGTTTTTGAATCAGACAAAAAAAAGGTATTAGTAAAAGTCAATCGTCCGGAATCCTGGTTTATTGCAAATGGGATAGGTCATTTAAAAAAGGGAATTATTACATTGGCCATTGGTCTTTTAGCTACTTATCTAGTATATGTTTATGATCTTAAAAAGGATTTGTTTGTTTTAACGCTTGGGTTGATAAGCCTTGGAGGTTTATTACTAGTTGTCTCTGGATTGATGCAAAAAGCTAAGAATTATAACAATGGTTTCATAACTATTGTCAACGATTTTCACTTTATGCCTAAAGTGATGAAACAATTGGCTTGGGTGCAATTCTTTTCTTGGTTTGCTCTGTTTTCAATGTGGATTTATACCACTGGAGCTGTAACAGAACATATCTACAATACAAATGATACAACGTCTTTGGCTTATAACACTGGAGCAAATCAAGTGGGAGAAATGTTCGCAAATTATAATATCATCGCTGCAGCGGTGGCTTTTCTGTTGCCTTTATTAGCCCGAAAAACAAGCAGAAAATTCACTCATTTTTTAGCTTTGGTAGCTGGTGGACTGGGTTTAATGTCTTTATACTTTATAAGTAATCCAACAACATTTACAATTGAATGGTTACCTATGATTGGTGTAGGTATAGCTTGGGCCAGTATTTTATCTGTGCCTTATGCTATGTTATCAGGTTCACTACCTGCATCAAAAATGGGATATTATATGGGTGTATTTAACTTTTTTATAGTAATCCCACAATTAGTAGCAGCATCAATTTTAGGATTTTTAGTCTCTAAATTTTTTAACAACGAACCTATTTATGCACTTTTGGTTGGTGGAGCATCAATGATACTCGCTGGAATATTATCGCTAACTGTAAACGACAAAGCAACAATTGAAATCAATGAATAATAAAGGATTTATATTTGACCTCGATGGGGTTATAGTAGATACGGCACACTTTCATTTTAAGGCGTGGAAAAAAACGGCCGAAGAATTAGGATTTAATCTTACTGAAGAATTAAACGAAAAATTAAAAGGCGTTAGTCGTATAGACTCCCTTCGAAAAATATTGGATTGGGCTGATGTTTCGATCTCTCAAGATCAGTTTGATAAATTGACCTACGAAAAGAATGAAGATTATCTAACCCATGTAAGGCAAATGACCAAGGATGATGTATTGCCGGGAGTTTCGATTTTTATAGAAAAAATAAAAAGTTTGGGCTATCCTACTGCTTTGGGATCGGCAAGTAAAAATGCCAAACACATTTTAGAACGGGTTGGCCTTCTTAATATGTTTGATGCCATAGTAGATGGTAACGATGTTGCAAAAGCCAAACCAGATCCTGAAGTCTTTCTCAACGCTGCCGAACTTTTAAATGTAAATCCAGAAAACTGCATTGTTTTTGAGGATTCCGTAGCTGGAATTCAGGCTTCAAATCGAGCCAAAATGACTAGTATTGGAATTGGGGATCCATCCATTTTATTTGAAGCAGACTACTGTTTCAAGGATTTCACAGAAATAAGTACTAACTTTTTATCAAAACTCATAGATAAAACACTAACACAAAATAATTAAAATGAATTTAGATTATATTAAACCAGATGCATGGTCTGTAATAGAAGAAGGGTTTAAACCCGAAACAGTTGAATCTTCTGAAAGCTTATTCAGTATCGGTAATGGTGCCATGGGGCAACGTGCCAATTTTGAAGAACACTATTCAGGTAAAACTTTTCAAGGAAGCTATATCGCTGGGGTTTATTACCCTGACAAAACCAGAGTGGGCTGGTGGAAAAATGGATATCCAGAGTATTTTGCCAAGGTACTTAATGCGCCAAACTGGATAGGTCTTAATGTCATGATCAACGATGAGCAACTCGATTTATTTACTTGTATTAAAGTAGAGGGTTTTAGACGAGAACTTAACATGAAAGAAGGTTGGCTTTCGAGAGAATTTATCGCTCAACTTAAAAACGGTGTTCGGGTTGAAGTAAAAGCTAAACGTTTTTTGAGCTTGGATTTAGACGAAATTGGTGCCATATCTTATTCCGTTAAACCTCTTAATGCAGAAGTCGAGATCATGTTTCAACCCTATTTGGACAGTAGCATTACCAATGAGGACACGAACTGGGATGATAAGTTTTGGGACACTTTAGAGGTGAGCCACGATAAACATCAAGCTTATATACAAGCGAAGACCATGAAAACAGAGTTTCATACCTGTACCTTCATGGAAACTAAAGTGTTCGTTAATGATAAAGTTATTGCCATTGAGCCTGATATAAAGGCAGATTCAAACTATATTTATTTTAACTACAAACACCATATTAAGCAAGGAGAAACCTATACCATCCATAAATTTGGAGGCTATACTGTTGATAGAAACCATGATAAAACCAAATTGGTTTCTGCTGCAAAAGCTGCCTTGTTAAAAGCTACTGATCTTGGTTTTAACGCCTTACTTGACACGCAAAAACGCTCATGGGCAAAAATCTGGGAAACGGCCGATATAACCATTGATGGAGACATCAAGGCACAGCAAGGTATTCGCTTTAATATTTTTCATTTAAACCAAACCTATCTAGGTAAGGATTCCCGATTGAATATTGGACCTAAAGGATTCACTGGAGAAAAATATGGTGGAAGTACCTACTGGGACACTGAGGCATATTGCATTCCTTTTTATATGGCAACCAAAGACCAAAAAGTGGCAAGAAACCTTTTGGCATATCGTTACAACCATCTCGAAAGAGCCATCGAAAATGCAGGGAAATTAGGATTTAAAAATGGAGCTGCATTGTACCCGATGGTAACCATGAATGGTGAAGAATGTCATAACGAATGGGAAATTACTTTTGAAGAAATCCATCGTAATGGTGCTATTGCATTCGCGATTTATAACTACCATCGTTTTACTGGAGATTATAGCTACATTCCAGAAAAAGGCTTGGAAGTGTTAATTGGCATCGCTCGTTTTTGGCACCAACGCGCCACATTTTCTAAAGCTAAAGACAAGTATGTTATTTTGGGTGTTACAGGACCCAATGAGTACGAAAACAATGTGAACAATAATTTCTATACCAATTACATAGCGAAATGGTGCATTAATTATACACTTGAGAACATAAGTAAAATTGAAACAAGCTATAGTTCAGATTATACTCGAATCATGAACAAAACAAAATTGTCCAAAACTGAAATGGACCAATGGAAAGCAGTTGCTGATAATATGTATTTCCCTTTTGATAAGGACCGAAATATTTATCTGCAACAAGATGGATTTTTAGATAAGGAACTTATCACAGTTGCCGATTTGGAAAAATCACAACGGCCCATCAATCAAAAATGGTCTTGGGATAGAATTTTGCGTTCGCCATATATCAAACAAGCAGACACTCTTCAGTGCATGTATTTTTTTGAAGATGATTTTACAGATGAAGAGTTAGAACGGCACTTCGATTTTTATGAACCATTTACCGTTCATGAAAGTTCATTGTCGCCATGTGTACACAGTATTCAAGCGGCCAAATTGGGCAGAATGGAACAAGCCTATACGTTTTATTTAAGAACTTCCCGTTTGGATTTGGACGACTATAACCACGAAGTTCACGAAGGTTTGCACGTTACGTCCATGGCAGGAACATGGATGAGTATTGTAGAAGGTTTTGGCGGTATGCGCGTTAAAAATGATACCTTATCATTTACGCCTAGAATTCCAAAACAATGGGAAGAATATTCTTTCAAGATCAATTTTAGAAATCAAATCTTAAAGGTTAATGTCACTCAAAATAAAACGAGTTTTGGTATTGAAGGGAATAAGGAATTGGAAATTTTGGTCAACGGTAAAAAAGCGACTATTTCTCCAAATCAATTAATGAGCGTTTGATTTTAAGCGAGTAGAATCGCTAAAAACAATTATTATGAAACAAGGTATTTATATTTTCACAATTTGTTTAATGTTTTTGGTAGCATCTTGTAAACAAAGCACATCTGAAAATTCTGAAGTACCTATGCCTTCAGTTGCGATATCGGTTCAAAATGATATTGATAGAATTGAGCCTCCAAATTGGTGGATAGGTTTTAAAAATACTGAGTTACAACTTTTGGTGCAACATCCCAATATTTCTGAAGCAACTCCTGAAATTTCATATCCAGGGGTTGCCTTGAAAGCTGTTCATAAAGCAGATAGTCCGAATTATTTGTTTATAGATTTAAATATTTCAGAAACTGTAAAAGCTGGTAAATTCAATATCAATTTCAAATTTGAAAATAGGGAGGATTTAATTCAAACCTACGATTTAAAGTCTAGAGAAAAACCCTCGGAAGACTATGTAGGTTTTGACAGTTCAGATGTCATTTATTTGATTACTCCCGATCGTTTTGCCAATGCAAATCGCGCCAATGATATTGACACCACATTGTTGGAGAAAACCATCAACAGAAAAGATGATTATGCCAGACATGGTGGCGACATTGAAGGAATCACCAAGCATTTGGACTATATAAGTACTATGGGTTTTACAGCCATTTGGCCTACGCCCTTGTTGACCAATGACATGCCACGAGCGTCATATCATGGCTATGCCATGACCGATTTTTATGAAATTGATCCTCGGTTTGGAACCTTGGATGAATATCTCGAACTTTCAAGTAAAGCGAGTGAAAAGGGTATCAAACTGATAATGGATCAAGTGGCCAACCATAGCGGGGTTGAACATTGGTGGATGAAAGACCTTCCGTTTAAGAATTGGGTCAATCAGCAAGACGCTTTTGTAAATCATGAAAAATTAAAGAATTCCAGTCATAGAAGAACCGTAAACCAAGATTTATATGCTTCTGAAAAGGATAAAAAGGAGATGAACGAGGGTTGGTTTGTACCATCAATGCCCGATTTAAACCAGCGTAATCCTTTCATGGCTAAGTATCTGATTCAAAACAGCATTTGGTGGATAGAAACGGCCGGTTTGGGAGGGATACGTCAAGATACGTATCCTTATCCTGACAAGGAATTCATGAGCGATTGGGCTGGAGCCATCATGAACGAATATCCAAATTTTAATATTGTGGGTGAAGAATGGAGCTACAATCCGTTGCTGATTGCTTATTGGCAAAATGGCCATGTAAACAAAGACGGATATGATTCTAATTTAAAATCATCAATGGATTTTGCCATGCAAACCAATATTGTCCAAGGTTTAAAGGAACAGGAATCTTGGGGCAATGGCTTGGTTAAGATTTATGATGGCCTCGCCAATGACTTTGCTTATTACTCGTCTAAGGACATTTTAATTTTTCCTGATAACCACGATATGAGCAGGATTTTCACCCAAATGGGTGAAGATGTGACCAATACCAAAATGGCATTGAGTTATATCCTTACAATGCCTAGAATTCCAGAACTATATTATGGGACCGAAATTTTAATGAATGATACCGCAAAACCTGGCGATCACGGATTGATCCGTACTGATTTTCCAGGTGGCTGGCAAGGGGATACCGTTAATGCATTTAACGGAGTGGGCCTAACTGATGCTCAAAAGGATATGCAGTCTTATCTTAAAAAACTCTTGAATTACAGAAAAAACAGCAAAGCCATCCATGAGGGTAAAACGCTTCATTTTGCGCCTGAACATGGAATTTATGTAGTGTTTAGAATTTTGGAAGATGAAACTGTAGTTCATATTTTGAATAAAAACGATAATCCAGTTGAATTGGATTTAAGCCGATTTGAAGAGGCTGGACTAAATGGAAAAACTGTAAGAAATATAATTTCTGGAGAAGAAATGGTTTGGGGTCAGACCTTGAAATTCAACCAAAAAGGGAGCTACCTATTCACTGCAAAATTTGACAAATGAAAAATATCTTGTTTTTTATAGTTACTGCTATCTTCTGCTTGGGCTGTAAAAACCAAACTAAATGTACTTTTGGACCAGCTATGATTACAACAGAAATGAAGAAAAAAGAAGTGGTTTATCAAGTTTTTACCCGTTTATTTGGCAATACCAATACCACCAATAAGCCTTGGGGAACTCTTGAAGAAAACGGTGTAGGGAAATTTGCCGATTTTACGGAGAAGGCATTGAGAGAAATCAAAGAATTGGGGGTCACTTATATTTGGTACACCGGTGTTCCACATCACGATGTGATTACTGATTATACTAAGTATGGGATTTCCAACGACGATCCCGATGTAGTAAAAGGTCGAGCAGGTTCGCCTTATGCGGTTAAGGATTATTACAATGTGAATCCCGATTTGGCGCTAAATCCGACTAATCGTTTGGAGGAATTCAAAGCATTGATTGAACGGACCCATGAAGTAGGATTAAAAGTGATCATCGATATTGTTCCCAATCATGTGGCGCGCAATTACCAAAGTTTAACGAATCCCGAAGGCGTTGAAGATTTTGGGGCTTCAGATGATAAAACACAGGTATATGTTGTGAACAACAACTTTTATTACAATCCTGGAGAAGTGTTTAAAGTGCCCAATTGGCGTGATGGTTATAAGCCTTTAGGTGGTGAAAAACACCCCCTTTTGGATGGTAGATTAAAAGAAAATCCTGCAAAATGGACCGGCAACGCATCGCGAGCTTCACAACCCGATATGAACGATTGGTACGAAACCGTAAAGATCAATTATGGCATTTCGCCTGACGGAAAAAAAGATTTTAAAGACTTACCTGAAGGTTTTGAAAATGAAGATTATAAAACTCATTTTGAATTTTGGAAGGATAAAACACTTCCAGATTCTTGGACAAAATTTAGGGATATTGCCGTATATTGGTTGGATTTAGGTGTTGATGGGTTTCGATTTGACATGGCCGAAATGGTCCCCGTTGAATTTTGGAGTTTTATAAATTCTTCCATTAAAATGAAAAACCCCGATGCCTTTTTGATAGCCGAAGTATATAATCCTGATTCATATAGGGATTATATCAATAGAGGAAAAATGGACTATTTGTACGATAAAGTTCAGCTTTATGATACTTTGAAGCATGTAATGCAGGGCCATGGAAAGACCGATAATATTCCACCCATTCAAGATTATTTAAAGGATATTGAACACCACATGCTCCACTTTTTGGAAAATCATGATGAACAACGTATTGCGAGCCCAGAGTTTGCAGGCAATGCAGAAAAAGGAAAACCAGCTATGGTAGTTTCAGCAACTATAAGTACGTCGCCAACCATGATTTATTTTGGACAAGAAGTTGGGGAGCCAGGAGCAGAACATGCCGGTTTTGGATCGCCGTCAAGAACCTCCATTTTTGATTATATAGGTGTACCACATCATCAGCGTTGGATGAACAATAAGCGGTTTGATGGTGGACAGTTAACTCCAGAAGAAAAGTCTCTTCGGGATTTTTATAAGCGACTTTTAAACTTTACGATAAGCAGTTCAGCTTTGGCTGGGAACTATCAGGATATCCATCAATTTAACAGAGAACATACGGAATGGTATAATGACAAAGTCTTATCGTTTGTACGGTGGAGCGATGAGGAGCAATTGATTGTAATTTCCAATTTTAGCGATACGGATGCCTTTGGTTTTGAATTGCAATTGCCAAAGAATTTGATAAATCAACTGCATCTGAAAGAAGGTAGTCAAGAAGTAAAAGACCAACTCTATAATACTTACAAATCAATTTTAAAATTTGAAAATGGCAAAGCATATGTCAGAATCGATATTAAACCATTAGAATCATTTATCCTTAAAATTAACTAACAATGAAAAAACTAATCTTATTGCTAACCCTAACATTTGCAATGCTTTATTCATGTAAAGAAAAGCAAAAAGCTGAAGTCATTACCACTCAAGAATCTTCAAGTATTGAGCCTGTATCACCAGCCATAATGGAAAACGCGGTAATTTACGAAGCTAATATTCGTCAATACTCACCAGAAGGGACTTTTAATGCCTTTACAAAGGACATTCCGCAATTAAAAGAATTGGGTGTAAAAATTGTTTGGGTCATGCCCATTAATCCTATTTCCAAAATTAAAAGAAAGGCAACAGATGGGCGTTTTACCAGTGAAATTAAAGACGAAAACGAACGCAAAAAATATTTGGGAAGTTACTACTCGGTTTCAGATTATAAGGCCATAAACCCAGAATTTGGAACTTTTGAGGATTTTAAAAACTTGGTCAAAACAGCACATGAAAATGATATTTACCTGATTGTGGATTGGGTGCCAAACCACACAGGATGGGATCATCCTTGGATTACAGAGCACCCAGATTTTTACACACAAAATGACAAAGGCGAAATTATTGACCCAATAAATCCAGGAACTGGCGAATCTTGGGGTTGGACAGACACTGCCGATTTGAATTACGACAATCCAGATATGCGCAAGGAAATGATTTCCGATTTAAAATATTGGATCAACGAAGCTGATATTGATGGATATAGAATGGATGTGGCACATGGTGTCCCCGTAGATTTCTTTGAAACCGTAACTGAAGAATTAAATAAATTAAAGCCTGTTTTTATGCTGGCCGAATCGGAGAAACCCGAGTTGTTAAGACATGCGTTCGATATGCAATATGGCTGGCATGCACATCATATTTTTAATGAAATGGCAAAGGGACATGCCACCCCTAAAGACTTTGATGATTATATGCTCCAGGTGGATTCTACCTTGGAAGATGATGATATCAACATGTATTTTGTCACCAATCATGATGAAAATTCTTGGACTGGAACACTAAAGGAACGCATGCCAAAAAATAAGGAAATTTTTACGGCCTTGACCTATACCATGCCTGGAATGCCTTTGATTTATAGTGGCCAGGAATATGATTTGGACCATAGGTTAAAGTTTTTTGAAAAGGATTCCATCCCTAAAACTAAAGGCAACTATTATAAGCTTTTGGAAAAATTAGGAGAACTTAAAAATTCAAACCCTGCTTTAAATGGAGGAAAAAATAAAGCTTCATATGAAAGAATCCAGACAAAAAATGATCATATTTTAATGTTTAAGAGACATAAAAATGGTAGTACAGTAACTTTTGTGGGCAATTTTTCGGATAAAGATCAGACTTTGCAAAATGAAATCAATGGGTCACCATTGGATTATATTGCAGGTGCTACTTTGCATCTAGAAGGGAAAAAGTTAAAATTGAAACCATGGGAATATAAAATATTAATAAACTAATTCATGCAAAAATCAATAATAGTACTTATGGGTTTATTAACTATGCTGGCATGTCTTAACAAGAATAAAGATAAAGCTTTAAATACAGAAAAGACTGCACCAGAAACACGAAAAACTCTATTTGTTTGGGAAGGGGCGAACCTATATTTTTTATTGACCGATCGATTCTACAATGGAAACCCATCCAATGATGTAAACTTCGACAGAAATAAGAATGCCGCAAAACTTCGAGGTTTTGAAGGAGGCGATATAAAAGGAGTAACACAAAAAATTGAAGAAGGCTATTTCACAGATTTGGGTATCAATGCAATTTGGATGACGCCGATAGTTGAGCAAATTCATGGGGGGACAGATGAAGGAACAGGTAAAACCTACGGGTTTCATGGATATTGGGCAAAGGATTGGACAAATTTGGATCCTAATTTTGGCACTAAGGAAGACTTAATGAAATTGGTTGAAGTCGCCCATAGCAAGGGTATAAGAGTGGTTTTGGATGCCGTGGTCAATCACACAGGACCAGTGACCGAAAAGGATCCTGTATGGCCAGAGGATTGGGTTAGAACTGGACCACCCTGTAAATTTTACAATTATGAAAATACAGTGACTTGCACTTTGGTGAAGAACCTTCCCGATATTAAGACTGAAAACAATAACGATGTTGAGTTACCACCTCAATTAGTTAAAAAATGGAAGGCAGAAGGGAGATTTGAAAGTGAAATGGCTGAACTTGATGAGTTTTTTGAACGCACAGGTTACCCAAGAGCGCCACGGTTTTATATTATTAAGTGGTTGACTGACTACATTACCGAGTTCGGCATAGATGGTTATAGAGCAGATACAGTAAAGCATATTGAAGAGCATGTTTGGCAGGAATTTAAAGTGGAATGTGACTATGCCTTTGCACAATGGAAGAAAAACAATCCAGAAAAGGTGCTCGACGGGAATTCTTTTTATTTAGTGGGCGAGGTTTACAATTACAATATCAGTAATGGGAAGTATTTTGATTTTGGTGATAAAAAAGTAAATTATTTTGACGATAGTTTTCATAGTCTTATAAATTTTGAATTCAAATCCAACGCAAAAGGTACTTATGAGAAACTTTTTTTGAAATATTCAGACATACTACATCAGGATTTAAAGGGATTTGGGGTTTTAAATTATCTGAGCTCACATGATGATGGTAGTCCATTTGATGCCGCACGTAAAAAACCATATGAAACAGCCACAAAATTACTGTTGGCTCCTGGAACTTCACAAATCTATTACGGAGACGAATCTGCGCGATCTTTGGTCGTTGAAGATACTAATGGAGATGCAACATTACGTTCTTTTATGAACTGGGAAGATATTGATAATGATTCAAAAACTCAGGACATCTTAAAGCATTGGCAAAAATTGGGTCAATTTAGGGCCAACCATCCTGCTGTTGGAGCAGGAACCCATCAAATGATTACACAAAATCCGTATGTGTTTTATAGAAGTTTTTATAAAAATGATTATGAAGATTTAGTGGTTGTTGGCCTAAATTTAAAAAAGGGCCAAAAAGAAATGGATGTATCTAAAATCTTTAAAGATGGGGAGCTTTTGTATGATGCCTATTCTAACCAAGACACTATAGTTAAAAATGGTAAAGCCATCATAAATTCAGGTTTCAATATTGTTTTGCTAGAAAAAATGAACCGCTAAAAAACGGGAAAAACAATGCAATGATATATACTATTATCATGTATAAAAAAGGGCGCTTCAATTGAAGCGCCCTTTTTTAT
>JBBKXS010000365.1:0-2795 GCA_037969605.1 Flavobacteriaceae bacterium | reverse complement strand
TTTAAGGTGTGGATATCTTAATTGTTTTATGTAGTTAAAGAAAATAATACAATCTTGACAAAATCAAAAAAGCCTGTCTGCCGAAAGGCAGGCATTCCAATCCTATATTAAGAAAAAATGAAGGCTTTCCAACTTAGTCTTAAATTTTACTCTAAATTTTTAATTCTCATCTATTACAATAAATTTTTTTCTTAGTATCCCTTCAGAATTTTCTAATATTAAATAATACTCACCTTCATCAATATAGGTCTTATAATGAATAAAATAAGGAAGATCACTTGTTACTTCTTTTGTAATAAGATTCCAACGGTATTGATTAAGTCCTTTTCTACTAGCGATGGATTTTGTCCATAAAATAGAATCTGTAGCATTAGTTATACTCAACTTTATGCTTTCAGATTCTTTCAGCCAAAAAGTAAACGGGACTTTATGAATTGATTTTTCATCTATATCCTTATGTGTATCTCTTCGCTTTGGGCTTTTAATAATCTCTATATCAAAAATATGATTTAAAATTTCTTTTCTTCTTGTCTGCTCATAAAAAGGCTTAAGATTTACTATGTAAATCCCTCTTCCATGAGTGGCGATAATCATGTCTTTTGACTTTTTTTCAATACTAATATCCGCAATACTGGCATCGGGTAAACTAGCGCCAAAATAAAACCAGTCTTTACCTCTGTTAGTTGTAACATACACACCTCTATATGTTCCTGCATATAATATATTTTCAAAATCTGGATCCTCAACAATAGTATTTACAGGATGATTTGGCAAATTACTTGTTATCGATACCCAAGTTTCTCCATAATCTTCAGAAACATATACATAAGCTCCAAATTCATCATAATTAAGCCCAGTCATTTGCACATATAATCTTTCTTTTTTATGCCTTGAAGTCTGTATATTCCTAATATATTGTTTTGCTAAACCATTAGAGATATTTTTCCAATTTTTACCGCTATTATTAGTGCGCCACATAGACCCGCGATCAGTTCCCATATAAATAGTTCCCTCATCAAAATAAGATTCGGCCAAAGCACCTGCCGCAATATCTTGTCTATGGTCACCTGTATTACTAATCAAATTTGGGCTAATTATTGCCCAATTATCACCCTGATCTTCGCTTTTCATCACATAATTTCCAGCCATATAAATTTTCTTAGAATCAAAATGAGATAACATATACGGGGTGATAAAATTATACTCTAGCGTGATACTATCTTTCTTTTGGAATCTCGGTCTAATAGAAACTGATTTGCCAGTACTCATATTTCTACGCAAAGCATTACCATTTTGCATACTAAAATAGAGGGTATTTTCATCATTTGGATCGACGAGAGTAATACAGCCATCACCTCCACTCCAGGCATCAATCCATACATATTGCCAGGTATCATTAAACTCTGAATTATACTCTTGAGCTAGCCCAAATACCGTAGAATCATCTTGAGTTCCACCATATATATGATAAGGGTCTTGGTTGTCAAGCTCAATATCATAAAACTCGCCAGTAGGAATATTATTTAGATGCAACCACGATTTGCCGCTATCATAACTATGATAAATTCCGCCATCATTTGCTAATATCAATTCGTTTGGATTATTAGGATTAATCCACATTTCGCATTGATCTAAATGAAGTGTTTGTGCAGGACTTGGAGTTAAATGGGTGACTTTCCCCCCAATATTATCAAAAGTTTTACCACCGTCTAAGCTGTGAATCAACCTAATGCCAAGGCCATACAATTCATCATCATATTTTGGGTTCACATATATGTCCATAAAATACCATCCAACCGTAGATAAGGCTTTAAGGTTGTCCTTATGCGTTTTTACCCAAGTTTTTCCGCCATTGGTTGTTTTATATATTTCGCCTGAACCAATACTTTCATTTTGATTTCGCTGATCAACAAAAACATAGGCTTTATCTCTATCTGTAAAAGATGTTGCAACACCAATACGTCCTGTATCTTTATTAATAGTGATCCCACTAACTGTTTTTTTCCAAGACTTTCCACCATCTTCACTTTTGTAAACGCCACTATTTGCCCCATTAACTCCAGGATAGTTTTCCCACATTGTTGCATACACAATTTCAGGATCAGCAGGTGAAAAAACAATGTCATTGGCTCCTGTTTTATCATCTATAAATAAAACATGTTCCCATGATTTTCCTCCATCCGTAGTACGAAAAATACCCCTGTTATTATTAGAAGACCAAAAATGACCTAATGCTGCAACCAATACTATATCAGGGTTTTCTGGATGAACCACGATTTCTCCAATATGCCAAGTATCTGGAAGTCCAATATATTCCCAGCTATAGCCGCCATCATTAGATTTATAGATTCCTACGCCTGGCATGGTGAAATTTCTAGCTTTTTTAAGACTTTCGCCAGTTGCCACATAAATTATATTGGGATTTGACGGTGCAAGGGTAAAATCTCCTATACCTAGAGGCGGCATATTTTCAAAAATACACTTCCAACTTAAACCATTATTAATCGTTTTCCATAATCCTCCCGAGCCAAAAGCCGCATAGATAGTGCCGGGATTCATTGGATCAGCCTGAATAGCTTCTGCTCGTGCTCCATTTAAAGTAGGACCCACTTGAATCCACTCTAGACCATAAGGTGTTTCAGATTTCATGGTGGTATGATCTTGAAAAGAACTCATTAATGGAGACTTAGGTTGTGTTTGGGAATTCAATTGGTTACACAAAACTATACTAACAAATAAAATCAATTGTTTTGGGACGAAACTAAAATTAAGCATGCTTTAATATTTTTTAATGT
>JBBKXS010000364.1:0-4458 GCA_037969605.1 Flavobacteriaceae bacterium | reverse complement strand
GAATAAATTTCAGAAGGACTTGTGCCTTTTAATTGATACAAGGTCCTACCCAAAATATCCATGATCTGGACCGATTTTATAGTAAGATTACTATTGGTTTTCATCTGAATGCGCCCATCATTGAGTTCAATAATCGTTAGTTTCTTTGAATTTAACTGCGCATCTTGATCGGATAATGCTTTAGATTGAAACACGATTTCAAAACGATCCTTAAATTCACCTGTTTCAGACGTAAACGTATAATCTGATTCTGATAAATTATGAACCATGTGCATCAAATTATCTTTTAAGTATACCATATTGGAAATGAAAAAATCTCCTTCAAACTGGGCTATAGATAATTTATATAACGTAGCTCCATTAATGGCTGTGTAAAATCCTAACGGGATAACCTCACCAAGGTTTAAACTATTTGGGTCTTTCCCTTGAATGGCGTATTTAGATTCATCATCTAGTATTAAAGAATATAAAGCTAAGGCTGTTTTGGCTGTCAAATTTCTAGGAACATCATAATAGGTACCATCAAAATGACTTGTCGCACCATCAACATAACCCACTAAAATCTGATTAAACCCTCCAACATCTGAAGATAGATTTACCCACAATTTGTTAGAGTCTCCTTTTGATTTTGAAGATTTTGAATTTGATGTTCTAAAAAACTGTGAATTATCAGTTACACCTTTAACTCTCATGGCGTTATTAAATATAACTTCACCAGTTTTTATATCCCCATTAACAGCCACTGTTGCACCAGAATTTGAATAGGACACAAAAAACCCTTGACCAGACGGGATAAATCGTTTCGGTATAATACCATCTCCTCCAGCAATTTCACCAGAACCATTAATTATAGCGTAATCCAAATCGGAAAAGTTTAAATTTTGGTTGCCATTTGCAGTTGAAGAAGGTGGGGTATTTTGAGACCATAAAAAGATTGCACCATTTAAAGATTTCACAGAAACAACGTCTATAGCAACAACACTATTAGCTGTTAAAAATTTATCTGCATCTATAGCTGAAGGATAAGGATTCCCTATAAAGTTCCAATTATTATCATTCAACTCAGAATCATTTCTATAAACAGGGACAGTAATTACCCCGTTATTAAATGGGCCTTCAAATGTATAATCGAATTGAAATGGAGGTGTACCTGGAGGTGGTCCGAAAAATAAATCGCTTCTATGTGTCGATGCGTAACCAACTCCAGGCAACATTACATCCAAACCATCAGCTAAGGTCCAATCATATGGTGCATCATCATCAATATTGTCTTGACCAGGGGCACATGTATTATCATTATTTGTTTCTGCACATTGGTCTAAATAGTTTTGGGCATTAAACCAAAATCTTCTATTAGTTGTTGCATCTGCTAAACCATCATTGATAATTTCTCCAGCAACAGGGGAACTCCAATAAGTATACTCATACCAATTATTCATAGGAGCTGTTAGTTTACTAACTACTATTTTGGTTTTATCACTTAAGACAGCACCGTCAACAACACCTAAATCGTTGTTTTGTACAAAAGAACCTTGTGGTTGAACAATAATATTACCATTTACTGTTAGATTATTTTGCACTTCGACATAATTACTATTAGTAATATTCAAAGTAAAACCATTATTGACGATTAAACTACAAGCACTAAAGCTACCACCGTTTGTACTTGTATTATAATTACCATTTAACGTAGCAATAGTTCCTATTGTTGGCGCGCCATTAGACCATGTTGTTCCATTCCAGGTCGTACTATATACATCTAGGCTTACTGCATTTGTAGCTTTATAACAGGTTGCGTCGTTTTCTCTAACTTGGCAGATGTATTGGTAACCATTCAAGCCAAGTGTGTTTGAAATAGTTAATATATTAGAGGTTTCACCGCTATATGGAGCAGCAGTTGGCACAATGGTCCAACCCGAATCTCCAGGAGCAGAGACATACCATTGATAAGCCAATCCATTTCCTCCAGCAAAACCTTCATCCGCTTCAACAGTTATAGTGGCTGTGAGATCGCATGTAGACGAAGACGCAATTGGTTGGGTAGTAATAGAAGGTGGGCTAGCGGTTGAGAAATCATAAACCCCAATATCAGAATAATCATTGGTAGAACATGAACTTTGTCCTGAACCGGCCCAATCAATAATATTCCAATCAGTAAGAGCAAAACCACTAGGGTTTGGCAAAGGGGAAGCCGTATTTAAACGTCTAAAATTAAACCCTCGGTCACCAGTAATTGTGGTAGAATCCATCCAGCTATTATCTAGGTAAACACCAAATTGGTCCACAATAACTGTCCCACTAGATTTTAACAATCGTATGGTATCATGCTCGTTATCTTTTTTATTTATTCCTCCAACGCCACTGGTTTGATTTGCTAATTGTCCATTTCCGCCGGCTATTGAACATGTATTTGAAGAATCAGGTGAACCAGCGATGCCAATGGCAACAACATAAGTCGCACCATTAGCTAAATTACCTGCACTTAAAGTTACAGTTCCTGATGGCGTAGAATTACCATTAGAATAAATTTCTATTGAATATCCATTTAAATTAACGTTAGCACCTGTCCCATTGTAGATTTCAATATATGTAACACCACCAGCTGTAGCATCGGTAATTTCGCTTATTATCAAATCAGTTAATGACGACCCTCCTTCACATCCTCCAATTTTGTTGGTTACTACTGTAAATGCGCTTGAACTTGTACATCCAATGTCATTTAATACTAATAAATTTCCAGTTAATGCATTCGGAGGAACAATCACTTCTAAAATTGTTGACGACACAACATTTACAGTTGCAGAAACACCACTAATTTGAGCCGTTGTCGATATTCCATAATCTGAACCCTGAACCGTAATTACTGTTCCAATTGGCCCATTTATAGGCGATATAACTACACTACTTGAAACACACTTCCCGGTGCCTTGAATGGTGTAGAAGAACGGGTTTTCATCACCATCATTATTTGCTATAGAAACAATAGCTGTTCTTACACCAGATGCTAAAGGAGAAAATATAATTTCTAAAATTGATAAACTAGAAGGTGCTATCGTGCCCGATGGGTTAATGCTAATACTAAAATCACCTGGGTTTGCGCCACTTAAAGTAACGCTGGAAACGATTAAATTTGCAGTTCCTTCATTATTAACTCTAAACGATTTAGATTGGGATGCTCCAATAAATTGGGCTGCAAACATGGTGTTATTAGTACCACTAGGTGTTGGATCTCCGTTTGTAATATCAGGAAACGTGCCCAAATTCCCTTCCACATTAATTTCTGGGGCAGGTGTAAAACCAACTCCAGTTAGATTCACTGTACAACTACCTTCATTAGCATCATTATTGTTTATGGTTAGTATACCAGATCTTGTGCCATCTACAGTTGGTGTAAACCTAACTATAATTGTTTGACTATTTCCTGAAATTACAGTAAATGGCGCGACTGGAGAAACAATGGTATAATCTCCCGTTATACCAAAAGAACTTACATTTAAATCTAGACTTCCTAAGTTTTTGATATCAAAGGTTAAATCTGTATTTGTTGACAATGCTTTTGTCCCAAAATCAATAATATAACCACAATTGCGGTTTGTTGCCGTGTTATCAACCAATTGTAGTTCTGGAGCTGGAGTTGAATTTACATACATTGAAAAATCATCCACAGCCAAACCATCATCTGCACCACTTGCATTAAAATCATTCCACCGTAACCAAAATGTAGCTCCATTAGCTATTGATAACCCTGTAATTGTAAAGGCTTTTGAAGTTCTATTAGGGACTAGATTTCCATTTAATTCTCCTATAGTTGGTGTAGTAGTTGGCGCAGTAAAATCTAAATTATTTTCATCTACCCATGTGCCAGTAGTCAATGAAGGTGCATTTAAGCTATACTGAAAATCTAAACGATCCACTCTTCCAGTTGCACCAAGTCTCCATTGTTCACCAGTATAAGATATAATTAAATCGGTAACGTTTGCACCAGTATTATTTGTAAAACTTACTCCAATAGTTGGTATTAAAGTTCCAGATTGTAATCCGCCAAAACTCCTTTCACTATTTCCAGATGGCCCAAAACTATAAGTATCACCTGTAGCAACACTTCCGGTTCCAGCCGTATAAGTTGTATTTGCATTTGTACCTGACTCTGAAAAAGCCCATCCAGCAGGAACTGTTGATGATGTTCCAGAAAGCGCTAATGTATTAAAGTCTTGAGTATAGGTGTTTCCTGCACCTGTACCTGTAATAGAAATCTGCCCAAACCCCATAAAACTGGTGCACAGCAATATCAAAACAACGAGATATTGTTTCTTAATCATAGGGAGGATTAATCAATTAATTTTTAAAAAAGCCCGTAAATATAAATTAATTTATCTTATAATCAACGGATTGCAAAATAGCACTTATTAACAAATTGTTGTTATTTTTGGCTTATGTACCAAAAGCATAGCTTTACAC
>JBBKXS010000363.1:0-3506 GCA_037969605.1 Flavobacteriaceae bacterium | reverse complement strand
ATTAGATTTTTAAATGTAGATTATAAGGAAAGACCTTCTGCGGAGTATGATAGTATTGGCTTTTTTGCAAATGAAACCTTTTATATGGGCCGTATTGGTATTGCTTCTCGACAATTTGTGGTGGACGAGTATATCTTTAACGATGGCATTGCAGAGGACATTCCCGTGGGTACAATTTATGCATTAACAGGAGGCTATCAAAAAAAGAATTACGATGACAGGCTATATTTTGGTGCAAAAGTGGCATATGGCAATTATTATAACTGGGGGTATTTAAGTACTAATGTAGAGTTTGGCACCTTTTTAAACCATTCAAAAATTGAACAAACGGCCTATTCCTTCGATGCCAATTATTTTACCAATCTTATCGATTTAGGGGAGCGTTGGAAGATGCGACAGTTTGCAAAATCGCAATTGCTTATTGGTACGAACCGTTTAAATTCCGTGGCCGATAGAATTTCTATAAATCAATCCAATCGCTTTCAGGCCCTTTATCGCAACGATTATAGAGATTACAGTAGTGCGGGCATACAAGGTTTTGACAGTGATTTAATTGGTACAAAAAAGCTAGTTTTAGGTTTGCAAACCCAATTTTACTCACCATGGAACATTTGGGGTTTCAGATTAAACCCATATATAAACTTCACTACTGCAATGCTTGGAGATGATCACGGCACCCATCTGGAAAGTAAGCTGTATTCCTCCTTCGGACTAGGGCTTATTATTAGAAACGATTATTTGGTGTTTAGTTCATTTCAATTATCCATCTCCTTTTATCCCACGATACCTGGTGACGGTAACAATATATTTAAATTCAATGCCTTCCAATCGGATGATTTTGGGTTTCAAAATTTTGAGGTTGGCAAGCCAAAAACCATCCGATATCAATAATAGTAGGCCCAGTATAAGTCAATTGATGTTTAGCTTTTTTTTAAAAATTCAATATTCCGCTTTAATCCCAAATATTTGGTACGCTTTACTGCTGAATCCTTAAAGACTTTTTTGAAGGTCTCTTCTGTGATTTCTTCCCAATCTTTCTTGCTCATCGATAACAATTCTGGATTGGGATTGAATAAGGGTTCATTATGGGGTTTAGAGAATCGATTCCATGGGCAAACATCCTGACAAACATCACAACCAAACACCCAATCATCAAATTGTCCTTTAAAATCTGTTGGGATATTTTCTTTTAATTCAATAGTAAAATAAGAGATACATTTACTCCCATCAACCACATAGGGCTCTACAATGGCTTGTGTTGGGCAAGCATCAATACAAGCAGTACAAGAGCCACAATGGTCTGTTGTAGGCAAATCGTAATCCAAATCCAAATCTACAATGAGTTCTGCTATGAAATAGAAAGAGCCTAGCTGTTGGGTCAAAAGATTGCTATGTTTACCCATCCAACCCAAGCCCGATTTGGCTGCCCAAGCTTTATCCAGAACAGGGGCAGAATCTACAAATGCACGACCATGAACTTCGCCAATTTCATCTTGAATAAAATAAAGCAACTGTTTTAGTTTGTCTTTTATCACGAAGTGATAATCGGTTCCAAACGCATATTTGGATAGCTTATAACTCTTATCATTTTGTGTTTCCGAAGGAAAATAATTCAACAATAAGGAAATCACACTTCTGGATCCTTCAACCAATTTAGTTGGGTCGAGACGTTTGTCAAAATGGTTTTCCATATACTGCATTTGACCATGCATGTTGTTGTTTAGCCATTTTTCAAGTCTTGGGGCTTCTTCCTCTAAAAATTGTGCTTTACTAATGCCACAAGATAAAAAACCGAGGCGTTTGGCTTCGGTTTTTATACGTTGTGTATGTTTTATCTTTGAACTCATAATGATAGAGCTTCTGAAACGAGTTCAGAATGACATGCGATATTAAAACAAACCTCCTTGAATATTCCCTTTAATTTTACCTAAATGTCTATAAGCAAGTTCGGTGACTTCCCGCCCTCGTGGTGTACGCATGATAAACCCTTGTTGAATTAAAAACGGTTCGTATACTTCCTCAATGGTTTCTGCACTTTCGCTAACAGCTGTTGCCAATGTTGAAATGCCAACAGGGCCGCCCTTAAATTTATCAATGATGGTGGACAGAAGTTTATTATCCATTTCATCGAGACCATAAGCATCTACATTGAGTGCTTTCAACGCAAATCTTGCAATTTTTATATCGATGTTTCCATCACCTTTTATTTGGGCAAAATCACGAACACGACGTAATAAGGCATTAGCAATTCTTGGTGTCCCTCTGCTGCGTCCGGCAACTTCAACAGAAGCTTCCATTGAAATAGGAACGTTTAAAATGGATGCACTTCGCTGTACAATGGTGGTCAACAATTCAGTATTATAATACCCCAACCTACTTTGAATGCCAAAACGTGCCCGCATTGGAGCAGTCAATAATCCCGAGCGTGTTGTGGCTCCAATAAGTGTAAAAGGGTTTAAATTAATCTGAACCGTTCGTGCGTTAGGACCAGATTCGATCATGATATCAATTTTATAATCCTCCATTGCAGAATACAGGTATTCTTCAACAATTGGACTTAATCGATGGATTTCATCAATGAACAATACGTCACGTTCTTCAAGATTGGTCAACAATCCCGCCAAATCTCCTGGTTTATCCAGTACTGGACCCGAAGTGACCTTAATGCCAACGTTTAATTCATTAGCTAGAATATGTGCCAAAGTAGTTTTACCCAACCCTGGAGGTCCATGAAATAAAGTATGGTCTAATGCTTCGTCACGTTGGTTAGCTGCTTGAACAAAAATTTGAAGATTTTCCAAAACCTGCTCCTGACCTGTAAAATCCTCAAAAGATAATGGCCTTAATTTTCTCTCGACATCGATCTCTTCAGGAGAAAAATTTTCTTTAGTTGGGTCCAGATTGTTGTTCATATCAGCAAATATAAACAAAAAGCCTCTCTAATTTAGAAAGGCCTTTACTGTATATAAAAGAATTATGAATCTAATGCTGAAGTTCTTCTTCCCCTTCTTTTAAAGGTACATTTTGTGGTACAAAATCGTCGTCATGCCCAGGTTTGCTATAATCGTAAGACCAACGGTACACATGTGGAATTTCTCCTTCCCAATTTCCGTGAATATGTTTAATTGGAGCGGTCCATTCCAATGTATTCGATCTCCATGGGTTTTGAACCGTTTTCTTACCATAGAAAATACTATGAACGAAATTATACATATACACCAACTGAAATGTAATCCCAACTATAGCAAAAATAGAGATGATAACATTTGTATTGGCCAAATCATCAAACAACGGGAAATTTGTATTGGTATAATAGCGTCTTGGAAGACCTGCCATCCCAATAAAATGCATTGGGAAAAACACCCCATAAGCGCAAATTACCGTGACCCAAAAATGCAAATAACCCAAATTCTTGTTGAGCATACGTTTAAACATTTTTGGGAACCAATGGTAAATTCCAGCAAACATCCCATACAATGCCGAAATACCCATTACTAAATGGAAAT
>JBBKXS010000362.1:0-2535 GCA_037969605.1 Flavobacteriaceae bacterium | reverse complement strand
TTAAGGAACGTAATAATTTTAACAGTATCGTTGAAATAATATAATATTATGGTATTTCGTTTGATGCTTTTAATAAAACTAAATGCTTTTTGTCCGAGTTAATTGCTTTTTATCTATTTTTATTTTACTTTAGCGTAAACCAAATCGTCAATACAATTGGCATAAACATAGTAGCTATGATCATGACCATTACCCTAACAATTCTATTTTTAATTGCCCTAAATTTCATCTTACTTTTTACAAGTTGCAACAAAATACCTAAACCAAAAGCTCCTCATCAGCCTTTTATTATTAAAAGTGAAAAACCCTTGGGAGTTACCAATCAATTGGCTTCAACCCAGCTTGCTCCAACAGGAAGTTAGTTTTACTAAAATGTCGATTACCAAACCAATATCCCCTATTTGCACTTAAAGGTGAGGGATGCCCTGAAGTAAGCACTTGATGTTTTTTGGTTTCAATTAATTTCATTTTTTGTTTGGCAAAACCTCCCCATAATAAAAAAATCACATTTTCTTTTTCAATACTTACCATTTTAATGACTTGATCAGTAAATACTTCCCAACCTTTATTTTGATGGCTTCCTGCATTATGACCCCTTACTGTTAAAGTGGCATTTAACAACAATACACCTTGTTTGGCCCAACGTTCTAAATTTCCAGATTTAGGATAAGGGATGCTTAAATCTGATTCAATTTCCTTAAAAATATTGCTTAAAGACGGCGGGTGTGTAATACCATCATTTACCGAAAAACAAAGTCCGTTGGCCTGCCCGTCCCCATGATAGGGATCCTGCCCTATAATTACAACTTTAAGGTTTTCGAAGGGACACCAATCAAATGCGGAAAAAATTTGATTCCCTTTTGGAAAGCATTTATGGGTTTTATATTCAGTCTTAACAAATTCAGTCAACGCCAAAAAATAGGGCTTGTTGAATTCATCCTGTAAAAGCGATTTCCAACTTTGATGGATATTTACATTCATCATTTCATATCTATGTTCAACGAACTAAAATAATACTATCTTTAGTCTTATTAAACAAATGCTATTGAAAAAACTAAAATTTCCAACCGCCCAAACCATATTACTTATTGTCGCAGCTTTGGTAGCTTTACTCACATGGCTTGTTCCTGCCGGTAAATACGACACCTTATATTATAATAAAACTGAAAGCGTCTTTGAAAAAATCAGTTTAGACAATACCGAAATACTTCCTGCTACACAGGAAACTCTTAATGATTTGAACTTAAGTATTCCTTTAGAAAAATTTACAAGTGGTGGCATATACAAGCCTATTAATATTCCTGACACCTATCAGTCGCTTGACGCCAAACCGCAAGGATTTGTAGAATTTATTCAATCGCCTATAAAAGGTATTATTGCAGTTGCGGATATTATTTTTCTGGTTTTATTTATTGGTGGTCTCATTGGTATTATGAATGCCACAGGTGCTTTTGAAGCTGGTATTGCATGGCTTTCAAAAGTATTAGAAGGAAGAGAATATTGGCTCATTATTTCGGTGACTTTTTTAATATCAATTGGAGGAACAACCTTTGGATTGGGAGAAGAAACCATTGCCTTCTACCCTATTCTTATTCCTATATTTCTGGCAGCCAAATATGATGCTATGGTCCCTTTAGCCTCTATTTTTATTGGGTCGTCGGTTGGGTCTATGTGTTCTACTACCAATCCGTTTAGTGTAATAATTGCCTCTGATGCGGCTGGAATTACTTGGACAACAGGTTTGAATTTTAGATTACTCATGTTTGTATTGTGCACAGCCATTTGCATTATCTATATTCTGAGGTACGCCAAACGTGTAAAGAACGACCCAAGTAAATCTATTATTTACGACCAACGTGACCAGATTGAAAAGATGTTTGGAAGCATCACGCACTCACATTTAAAATTGAACACACGGTTACGCGTCATCCTTTTAGTATTTATTTTATGTTTTGTCGTTATGATTATAGGCGTTTCTTTATTGCAATGGTGGTTTATAGAAATGACTGTGGTTTTTCTAGTTGGTGCTGTGCTAATTGGTTTTATTGCCAAAATAAAAGAAGAAACCTTTATTGACACTTTTGTAAAGGGTGCTGGCGATTTGCTAGGTGTTGCCATTATTATTGGGATTGCGCGTGGCGTTACCATCCTTATGGAAGATGGACTTATCAGCGACACACTGCTGTATTATGCCAGTAATGTTACCAATGGCATGAACAAAGGGTTGTTTATTAATTCTATGTTCTTTATTTATTCTGGATTATCATTTTTTATACCATCTTCTTCTGGTATGGCTGTACTCACCATGCCCATTATGTCGCCATTGGCAGACGGTGTTGGCTTGGGACGTGAAGTAGTTGTAAACGCATACAATTATGGGCAAGGCTTGTTTGCCTTTATAAACCCAACTTCTTTAATATTAGCAACGCTTGCTATTGTAAAAGTAGGTTTTGACAAATGGCTAAAATTTGTCATGCCATTAATTTTTATTTTACTGGTGTTTATAATGATTATGCTCACTGTTTTGGTTTATAC
>JBBKXS010000361.1:0-2606 GCA_037969605.1 Flavobacteriaceae bacterium | reverse complement strand
AGCACATTTTCTAAATAAGCTTTGGTTTTTGTTTTCCAACCTTTTATATGATTATGGGTATGATTGCCAATGGCATGACCCTCTTTTAAAATCTGATTAAATAGTTCAGGATGCTTTTTTACGTTAGTTCCAATACAAAAAAATGTGGCTTTTGCGTTAAATTGTTTTAATGTGTTCAAAACCCAGCTAGTGACTTCAGGTGTTGGCCCATCATCGAATGTGAGAAATAACTCTTTACTATTAGTCGAAATATCCCAGAGGTAATCAGGAAACATTTTTTTTACTACTAAAGGAGTTTTTGCTGGTGTTATCTTCACTTGCTATTCTTGAACCTTTATAATACTATCAATGGTATCCTTGGCAATATCTTTGTCTTCTAACGGATAAGTTTCATCTGGCTCTTCTTCACCGGTAAAATGGTTAAAAAGCTTGAGGTAACTATTGAATTTATTGGTTTCATCAAGTGCCATATCTTTATCATTATAAATGACCAAAATATCTACCAAACTTCTGTACCTTTGAATGTCGGTTACAATTTCACTGATATATTTTTCCTGTGTTTTTTCTTTTAGCTCGCTGTAATAGGTCAGGTTTTCTTGATATTTTTTGGAAACCTCTTTATATAACTTTCGGCCTTTTTCCAAAGCGCCAATTTCATAATACGAACTTATGAAGGGCTCCAATAATGTATAATATCCAAAATCATCTACAGGCATTTTTTCGATGGCAAGGTCTGCAACCTTCTCTGCTTTTTCAAATTTATCTTCATTAAGCAATTGCTCAATCAAACGTGCCAGATTACCCCTATAAGTAATGCCATTTTTTCGAGTTTCAGTGTCATGATAAATATTGCCATCACTATTGCCCCAATCCCAAGTCATGACCTTGTCGTACATTAATTCGCTATCTACTCGTCCCATATCAAAAGGATTTGCCTTATTGACAGGTGTTTTTATAGGCACTAGCTTATAACATAAACCATCAAGCTGTAAATAATTTTTCATCCAAATGTAATCGTCATCACCAAAAGCACCCCCTGTAAAATAGATTGGGCGTTCCCAGTTATTATTGGCAATAATATCCAACATTAGGAGTCTGTTTTTATACACTGCACTTCCGATAGTGAAATATAAATAAGGTTCAATTTTGTCGGCATCCTTTTCTTTCACAATACCATTTTTAATAACTGTAGCAGAATCTACTGGGACTCGAATATGTTTTGTTGGGATATAATTTGAATTTAAAAGATAATTGGGATAATAGCTAATATCTTCATTTTCTCGTTGCAACAAAAATTTAAGCTTATATCTTGGGTCATCGTTGCTTACAAAGTTCATCAAATCTTTAATATCCATAGTGTCATTGGTAATCTCCCGCATCATTAAATAATCCCTAGTTCCAAATTTATATTGATCATGGGTTAACTGTGAAGGAATCGGGTCACTATCATATGCTTTTCGTTTCATTTGATCAATATACCAATCGGTTTGAAACAAGCTCGTATTCACCACACGAACATCTCTTCTTACGCCTTCAATTTCTTGCAGATACCATAATGGAAAACTATCATTGTCCCCAATGGTAAACAGTATAGCATTGGGAGCGCAGGATTCCAAATACACCCTAGCCATTGAATTTGCAGTTCTACGTCCTGAACGGTCATGGTCATCCCAATTGTTTGCCGCTAGAATTCCTGGAACCAAGGCAAGACAGGCTAATGAAATGCCAATAGGCAGTAATTTTGATTTTGATAACCCTTTAAGTCGATCATAAATTGCGAACACTCCAAAACCGATCCAAATCGCAAATACATAAAACGAACCAACAACGGAATAGTCACGTTCCCTTGGTTCGAAAGGCCTTACATTGGTGTAAACTTGAATGGCAACTCCCATAAACAAGAAAAATACAAGTAGGGTCCAAAAGCGTTTGGGATCTTTTTTATACAAAAAGAAAAAGCCAACTAAACCTAATAACAACGGTAAAAAATAATAGGTGTTACGGGCTTTATTGTTTTTAACATCGCTTGGTAAGTTGTCTTGCGACATATTCAAGTGCCAAACATCTATAGGGTCGATCCCGCTTATCCAATTGCCGTGCAAGTCATCATATTTACCTTGAATATCATCTTGTCGGCCAACAAAATTCCACATAAAATAACGCCAGTACATATACCCAAGTTGGTATTGGAACATGTACATGAGATTATCCGAAAAAGCTGGTTTTTCAACCTCTAAATAGGATTGCCCATAAGTTTTTAAGAAGTTGTTGTAATCTTCATAATCCACTTCACCTCTTGCAACTTTCGATTTAAAATCAGAAACTAGGGACCGCAGTTCATTTTGCATTTGATATTCTGGCTTAATCTTAAAATCGATCAATCCAGTAAACATCATATAATTTTCGGCATGTTCGGTGCTCCACATCCTAGGTAATATTGAGGCATGTTCATGATTGTAGTTTTGTTTAGAATTTTTCCAATCATTTACAATAACATAAGTGCCGTTTTTTTCATCTTTTTCATATTTAGGTTTATCATCTACAAAAGGCTGATTCTCGTCTGCCCCTGAATAGGCTTCGGTAAACTGAGGGCCATAAAACAAGTG
>JBBKXS010000360.1:0-2962 GCA_037969605.1 Flavobacteriaceae bacterium | reverse complement strand
AGATTTTTAATGAAATAGAAAGGTTTTTTGGAAGCTTCAAATTCATAATTAGGAAAGTTTTTATAGTCCTCGATATCTGAACCACGCCATTTTATAAACCTTCCAAAATATGTTTTTGTACTGGAAGCAGTATAAAATATGGCAATAGTTACCAAAATAAAAAGTGATATATAAAGTTTTTTTCTCATTATTATTTTAGCCTTTATTCAGGATGAGTCAATATTGTTGCCAATATTTTGATATGAATCGGTTTCAATGATTTATATGCAACGTTAAACGAAGTTTGGCTATTTTTTTGAGAATGTCAAACGCTTTCGGGTCATCACTACCCATCAAGGCTGTGTATCCTACAATATCGGTAAACATTATAGCGGCAAGTTGGCGGGTTTGAGACATATCTAAAGAGGTTAAGTTAAATTATTGATATCTGTCAAAGCCATACCTGTGATACAGCTCCTTAAATTGCTGATCCTTTTTTATATTATCAAAAAGAGGATCAGTTTTTAATAACTTGAATTCCGGTTCACGGTTGGCAAATGATTTTTCCAGGCTTAAATAGCATGAGTCTTTTTTTCGGTATTGTAAATATATCCTTGCAAGATTGTAATCAATATTTGAGAATTGGTTCGTACTTTTTTCTTTGAGCTGTCGGAAAATATTTTTACTTTCAGTCAAATTTCCACTTTTTAAATATGAAATGCTTAAAAAAGCAAGCAGGTTTTCGGAGACTTTGTCTGGATTTTTTAATAAAAGATCTTTAACTGAATAAATGACCTGTTTATAGTTGCCTGAAAAAAAATTTGATTGAATATATTGATTTTCAAATGCGAATAATTCCGGAAATAATTGCCTTCCTTCTGCAATATATTTTTCAGCTTCCCCAAATTTCTTTTTATAAATATTTGCACTGGAGACAATCAGGTAACCATTGTAATCGGCAGGGTCAGAACTGATGGCGTCCAGCCCTAGTTTTTCGGCTTTATCGAAATCTCCCATCCATAGCAGAAAGTATGCATACCTGTTTTTAATGAGTGAAGCAGAAGGATTAAGTTGAATTGATTTTTCGAAATTTAAATTAGCTGAAGCAAAATCAAGTTCTATAGTCCAGGCTAATAAGGCAAGGGCCGAATAACTTTCAGCAAGATCGGGATCTAATACGATCGCTTTATTGGCGAATTCTTTTGCTTCTCTGATAGCATTGAAATCTGAAAAAGCCCCGGAACGATAAATTACCCTAATTCTGGCAAGTGCAAGATATGCATAGGAGGGGGCAAAGAGTGAATCTATGCTGATTGCACGGAGATTATATTCAATACTTTTTTCAAACTCTTCTTTCTTATATTGAAAAAGACCTTTCAGGTATAGAGAATAAACTTCAGGATCAGTTTCCTTTTTTATTAATCTTGGTTTTTCTGATTCTGTGAGTATGATTTTAAGCGTTTGAACAATATTATTAGCAATACTATCCTGTATAGCAAAAATATCTTTCAGTTCTTTGTCAAACTGTTGAGACCATATTGTCGAATTATCTTTTACCCTGATCAGGTTTGTTGTTATCCGAATATTATTTCCGGATTTTTGTATACTTCCCTCCATAACAGAACTCACATTTAATTTTTCACCTATTGTTTTTGCATCAAGCCCTTTTCCCTTGTATTGAAAAGAGGAGGTACGTCCAATAACTTTGAGACTTTTGATTGCAGTTATTGAATTAATGATTTCTTCAGCCAGTCCGTCACCCAGATACTCCTGGTCTTTAGTTTCACTCATGTCTACAAATGGCAACACAGCAATAGATTTTTCTTCTATTTCCTTAGTATTGAATTTTTCGCTATTGCTCTTTGAGGTAAGAATATTTTTAATAAAATACCCTGCAATAAATAGGACTATCGCAATTGCTAAAATAGGTAATGCAATTTTTTTAGCCTTCATCTTTTCTCTTAAAGAAACAGTAGGGGCAGTTTCAATACCTTCTGCAATCATCTGGTAGATTTTTACCGGACTTTTTACATTCTTAAGTTTAACTTCCGCTATAAATTTTGTTTGAAAATCTTTCTTATTAGAGATGTTGTCACGTACTGATTCTGAAATATAAATGCTTCCCGGATAAGCAATGGCCTGTATTCGAGAGGCTATATTTACTCCGTCTCCAAATACATCATCGTTTTCAAATACTACTTCTCCCTGGTGAATACCAATACGTAATTTAAATTCTTTTGTAGCGTTACTTGTTTTTTGGATTCTTATGGCGGCATTTACTGCGTCTGAAACTGTATTGAAACTCACCATTACTCCATCACCCAATTCTTTTAACCACCGGCCATTATAATGTTCGATAATAGGTTTTTGTAATTCCCTGTTTTTTGCAAGAACAGCAAAAGCTTCTTCTTCGTCATTTCCCATTAATGTGGTATACCCAACAATATCGGTGAACATGATGGCAGCAAGTTGGCGAGATTGAGACATTGAAATCAGTTAAATTGTTTTACTTATTAAAGTCAATTGTTTGTGAATACTGTTGCAAAATAGCATGACGCACAACTTAAGTATATGAATTCATTTTACAGATTTAAACAACGTTAAACGAAGTACGGCTATTTATTTGAGAATATCAAATGATGGCTTCCATTTAAGATTACAACCCATTGGATAATTTATAGCGGATTTTTTTGTTATGATCAGTAATGGGTGTAGTCTTGCAAAAAGGATGATGCGAATTATTTTATTTCGCTGCTGCTGCAATAATTATTTCTAAAACTTTTACATTAACATCCTCAAGTTTATTGATGTAAAGACATCCTGAACCAGTCTTGTACTTGCCCAAGTTAACCAATGTATCTGCGTGTCGCTGAAGGTCAATCAAGTGTAAGGATAAATTGGTTTTACGAGGTGAAAACCCAATTTTGAACCAATCTACTTCTCTGCCGGTTTTTGGGCTTTTATACCTTACATCCCCGAAACC
>JBBKXS010000359.1:0-3035 GCA_037969605.1 Flavobacteriaceae bacterium | reverse complement strand
AAGGCGCTGTTGTAATTACTGCTTTAGATGAAGATGAAGAAACCAGGGCAATTTGCTCAGAAATAAACCATGAGGAAACGGAAATTTGTACAGCCATAGAACGTCAATTTTTGAGACTCCTTGAAGGTGGATGTTCGGCACCAATAGGAGCCTTGGCATATATTAAAGATGAAGAAGTCCATTTTCATGGAGTACTTTTAAGTTTGGATGGGACAAAAAAGATTGAGGTCAAACGATTTGAAGCCTTAGGGCGTCATCACCAAATTGCTAAATATTGTGCCGATTTTATTATTGATCGTGGCGGGAATCGTTTAATGGACCAATTAAAATTGACCAAAAAACAATCCCAAATTTATTCAACAAAAACATTGACCATAGCACAACACCAGCTCTTCAAAGACACTATTGTTGTGGACGCTTCCGATTTTATTAAAATAAGCATCAATAGGATTCCTCTAACTCTTTTAAAGTCTAAAATTGAAAACATTGTCGTTACGAGTCAGAATGCTGTAGAGTCCATCATAACCAATTGCCCAAAAGAAGACCTTCAATTTAAAAACATATATTGTGTTGGTAGACGAACAAAAAAACTTATTGAAAGCAAAATTGGCAAAGTCAAACATTCTGAAAACAATGCCAAAAAATTGGCCGACTATTTGTTAGAGTTCATGGACGGTACCGAAGTCACCTATTTTTGCAGTACAATCCGATTGGACGATTTGCCAACAATTCTTGAAGAAAATCACATTAAAGTTAACGAGGTTGAGGCTTATGAAACTGTTTTGGATTCTGTTAAAATAGACCCAAAAATTGAAGGGGTTATGTTTTACAGCCCTTCAACAGTTCAAAGCTATATTCAAAATAACAAAGCAGATAAAATCGCTTATTGCATTGGAGAAACAACAGCCATAGAGGCCAAAAAGCATTTTAAGGAGGTGAAAGTTTCTAAAATTCCAACGGTTGAAAGCGTGATTGAATTGGTGAATGAGATTTATAAATAAAAGAAAAATTAATCCTCTTTCCTTTGGAAAGGGTCTGGATAGGACATGATAAAAAACGATTTATATTTAAGAGCCTTAAAAGGCGAAACAGTGGAACGCCCACCTGTATGGATGATGCGTCAAGCTGGTCGTTACTTGCCAGAATTTCAAGAGATCAAAAAGCAATACGATTTTTTTACACGTTGCAGAACCCCTGAACTGGCTAGCGAAATTACGGTGCAGCCTATTCGTCGTTTTGGTATGGATGCCGCTATTCTGTTTAGCGACATTTTGGTTATTCCACAAGCCATGAATATTGAAGTGCAAATGAAAGCTGATTTTGGTCCTTATTTACCAAACCCAATTCGTGACCAAAAAGGTGTAGATAACGTTATTGTTCCAGATGTTCATATTGAATTGGATTATGTGATGCAGGCCATAAAGGCCACTAAAGAGTTGCTGAATGACGAAGTTCCTTTAATCGGTTTTGCGGGGTCGCCATGGACTATATTATGTTACTGTGTACAAGGGCAGGGCAGTAAAACCTTTGACAAGGCCAAAGCCTTTTGCTTTACAAATCCTATAGCTGCACACGAATTATTGCAAAAAATTACTGATACAACTATAGCGTATTTAAAGGCCAAAGTGGTTGCTGGAGTTGATACAGTTCAAATTTTTGATTCATGGGGAGGTATGTTGTCTCCTACAGATTATCAAGAATTTTCCTGGCAATATATTAATCAAATCATAGAAGCACTAAAAGATGATGCTCCTGTTATTGCTTTTGGAAAAGGCTGTTGGTTCGCATTACAGGAAATGTCAAAAAGTAATGCTTCAGCATTGGGAGTAGACTGGACCATAACCGCCCAAAATGCACGGTATTTAACTGGTGGAAATAAGACCCTTCAGGGTAATTTGGATCCTGCAAGATTGTTGTCTCCACCTTCTGAAATCAAAAATATGGTAAACCAAATGATCAACGCATTTGGGAAAGACAAATACATCGTCAATTTAGGTCATGGCATTTTGCCTAATATTCCTTTAGATCACGCCAAGGCGTTTGTTGATGCTGTGAAAGAATATCATGTTTGAAAATGAGGGACAAATTCTACACTTACATACAGGATTTACAAAATCGAATCACTTCAAAACTCGAAGCTGTTGACGGTTTAGCCCAATTTAAAGAAGATCTTTGGGAACGTCCTGAAGGTGGTGGCGGAATAACCCGTGTGATTGAAAACGGCAAAGTGTTTGAAAAAGGAGGAGTCAATATTTCTGCTGTTCATGGTAAGCTGCCAAAATCTATGCAAGCTTATTTTAAGGTTGGTGATGTTGATTTTTATGCCTGCGGATTGAGTTTGGTGATGCATCCAAAAAACCCAATGGTGCCAACGGTTCATGCCAATTGGCGTTATTTTGAAATGTACAATCAAAATGGTGATATTGTAGACCAATGGTTTGGAGGCGGACAAGATTTAACCCCATATTATGTGTTTGAAGAGGATGCCAAACATTTTCATCAAATCTGCAAAAAAGCCTGTGACAAACACGATCCGGAATTTTATTCAATTTATAAAAAACAATGTGATACTTATTTTTGGAACACTCATAGAAATGAAGCTCGAGGCATTGGTGGATTATTTTTCGATTATTGCAAAGCTTCAAAAGATATGAGTATGGAAAATTGGTATAGCTTTGTAACAGAAGTTGGAAATAGTTTTTTAAGTGCTTATGTTCCCATTGTTGAGAAAAGAAAAGCATTGAATTATGCCGATGCCCAACGTACTTGGCAAGAAATTCGTCGAGGGCGTTATGTGGAATTTAATCTGGTTCATGATAAAGGCACTCTTTTCGGATTAAATACCAACGGTCGTATTGAAAGCATTTTGATGAGTTTGCCTCCACATGTGCAATGGGTGTATGACCATCATCCAAAGGAAGGCAGCGAAGAAGAAAAACTTATTCAAGTATTACAAAATCCCATAGATTGGGTATAGATTCATCTTTTAACTTTGTACTTTTAACTTATAACTTGACAGAATGTATCCATTACGA
>JBBKXS010000358.1:0-3324 GCA_037969605.1 Flavobacteriaceae bacterium | reverse complement strand
TTTAAATCAAATCATTAATTATATATCTTTAATTATTCTCACACAACGTTTTATCCTTTAAATGACTTCATATTAGATCATGAAATCTGGAATAAACCGGAATAGAATTTTTAGATTAGAATAGTGGATAAAAAGTTGACCATATTAGTTGATAAAAGTAAATTATTAAAACGCTAACATATTTAGATAATACTATCATTAATTACAATACCATATAGTGTTGTAATGAAGAGTTATTTATGAATAAAAAAGTTTAACCAATTAAAAACAAAATTTATGAAAACTATTAACCACAATCAAAATCGGCCCTATGTTTCCTTAAAATTAGGAAAAAGAAAATCACAGGTCATTGCAATTTTTATGTCTGTTGCAATTTTAAATCTTTCTACCTCTTGTTCGTATTATAATGTTAGAAATGTTCCGATAGAGGAGAATATTTCTGAACAGATTAAAACGTTTAATGCAACAGGCAATTATGTTATTTTACATTCTAATGAAATTTCTTGGCATTTAAACGATATGGTTATTAATGAAGATGAACAATCTATTTCAGGAAGCATTGCAACAATTGACGCTAACCATCAATATAAAAGGTCAAGAGACAGTAAAAGGGTACATCAATATAATAGTAACAAAACTAAACCACTTAATGAGATTCATTTTTATTTAAAATCCCCGGCGAGTTTTAAGGGAAATAGTGTAAATATTCCTTT
Organism: Flavobacteriaceae bacterium; assembly: GCA_037969605.1. Classification (GTDB taxonomy): domain Bacteria; phylum Bacteroidota; class Bacteroidia; order Flavobacteriales; family Flavobacteriaceae; genus Geojedonia. The sequence goes on along the minus strand of JBBKXS010000358.1, from coordinate 2,611 downwards.
GTCTGATATCGCTAGGATTTCTGTTAACGATAGAAATACTGGTCGCGCGATAGCAAATATTGCTCTGACAACAGTAGGTGTTATTTTTGTAGCTTTAATAATTGTAGCTGCCACTAAAAGCTCATGCCCTTTTGTGTATGTTAAAAATGGGGAAGAATTTGATTTTGTAGGCGAACTGTATCCCGGTATCATTACCGCCAATATGCAGCAGGATAATTTCTTGCCTTTACCGAATATTTCAGGTACAACCAATGACTACATTTTAAAAGTAACAAATCAGTTAAAAGAAATCCAATTTACAGATCAATTACAACTTCTATTGGTAAATCATAGTAATGATATTGAGGTGTTATTGGATAGTAAAGGGCAAATCCAAACCTTCCAACAAATTGAAACACCAGCCAAAGTGACTCTTGACGGCGAATTAGGTGAGATAACAGTAGCCTTAAAGAAGGATAACGAATTTTATGCTTTTAACACTTCAAAAATAACAAAAAACAGCACAAGAAATGCCGTGTTTGAGTTTGATAGGCCTAAAAGTGATGAAAATGCCAAACTATATATAACGGCCAAAAACTCAGTTTGGTTGGATTATATTTTCGGAAAATTTAATGAACAGTTTGGATCTTACTACAATACTTTTCAAAAAAACCAACAGAAAATTCAGGCCGATAGCATAAGAAGCTGGTCAAATGGTCAAAATATTCCCTTATCTGTATATGTAAAAACCGATAATGAGTGGTTATTGGTGGAGCGCATAAACGCTGTTGGACCTATGGCCATGAGAGATATTGTAGTTCCTATACAATTAGATAAGGTGGTTGGAAATAAACTTCAAGTCAAACTTGAAACAGGTTTTATGTTTTGGGAATTGGATTATGTAGGGGTTGATTTTACCAAAAACATGGATTTGCAAATGGAATATATTAATCCATCGGTTGCTATTGACCAATATGGAAATAATGTGACTGATCTTTTGGCAGAAGCAGACCAGAAGTATTTTGCACAACCTAAAATAGGTGATGAAGTTGTGGTTCATTTTCCAGTTAAAGAATCAATTGGAGATTTAACCCAGTCTTATTTCCTTAAAAATAGTGGCTATTATAACTATATAAGAGATTATAAAGGGATACCAGATATCGAAAATCTAAAATCTTTTAGAGAAGACAATACCTTCACGAAATATTCAGAAAAGGCCTATTTTGACTTTGCAAATTTTGACTTAAATACCTTGAGCTATCATGAATAATCATAAATCCATACAACTAAATATTAGGTCCATTTCTTCGGAGGTAGCAGTTGCTTCCAAAAAGGAAATTTATCAAGAAACGACCACCAAAATAAATAGTGGATTGAAAAAAAACTGGTGGCATTTTCGCTTGCGATTATCCTTATTGGGTATTATTATCAAGACTTATCCATATCCTTTAGACTGGTTTGCAGCATTTAAATATCTTATCCAATTGAGAAAAAGATTTTTAGGGGACTTTAAACTAAAAAAAATGGTTAAGGTAGATAAGAAATATTATATGGGTTTGTATACACCTGGTTGGAACGATTTGAACTATAATCGTTTTATTATTTCAGAATTGAATTATTATAAACCAGTTAAGCAGGATATACTCAGGTTTAATCACGTTCATTTGGCTATAACCAAAAAATGCGCACTTCAATGTGATCATTGTTATGCTTGGGATATTCTAAATCAAAAGGAAACGCTTAATGAAAACGATCTCTCTGAAATTATTGATAAATTACAGAAAATGGGAACTGGTCAAATTCATTTAACTGGAGGGGAGCCCATGCTTAAAGTAGATGTTTTAACCAAACTACTTGAGCATTCCAAGAAGACTACAAATTTCTGGATAAATACTTCAGGATATAAATTAACCAATCAAAACGCCAAACGCTTAAAGAATTCTGGATTGACTGGAGTATTTATAAGTTTAGATCATTTTGATGAAGAAGCCCATAATAATTTCAGAAAATATAAAGATGCTTATTATTGGGCAATTAATGGCGCAAAAAATGCCATTGCAAACCAATTGGTTGTAGCGCTTTCTATATGTGTAACCAAGGATTTCGTTAATGAAGAAAATCTTCTTAAATATATGCTACTTGCTAAAGAAATCGGAGTTCATTTTGTACAGTTTTTAGAGCCAAAGGAAGTAGGTCACTATAAAGGAAAGGATGTAGTGCTTACTGAAGAAAAAATAGAGATTCTGGAATCATTTTATATCAAAATGAATTTTTCTGATGCATTTTTAGATTTTCCAATTATAAATTATCATGGTTATTACCAAAGAAGGCAAGGGTGCTTTGCGGGTGGTAATAGAAGTATGTATGTAGATACTGAAGGAAATATTAATGCCTGTACATTCTGTCATTCAAATTCAGGAAATATTTTAAGCAATGGTTTTGACATTCAATTAAAAGACATGTCCAAAAAGGGATGCCCTTCTTATTAAACGATTATGGAAAAGTTATTAGAATTGTCGTCTTTTAAATTGTGGTTGCTATTAATGCTACTTTTAACAACGCGCTATGTTGTGGTGGCTGGTATACCCTATTTATGGCTTTATGTAATTGGTAAGGAAAAATTTAGTGCCTT
>JBBKXS010000357.1:0-3223 GCA_037969605.1 Flavobacteriaceae bacterium | reverse complement strand
AATCTTTTGGAATAGGAACTTCAATGCCATTTAAAATTTCGGCATCCACTTCGGCTTTTACCTTTGCTAAAGTGTCATCAAAAAGAGGCACGGTGCCTAATTGCGCCTTTATTTTTTCGACACCAGCTTTAGTCAAAATTAAACTAGGGTGTTCTTGTTTAATAGATTTTTTAGATTTAGAAGTTACTTTTGTTTGTGCTTTGCATGAAAACACGATTGAAAGTAATACTACTAAAATAAAATGAGCCTTGTTTTTTAAAAACATATTTATTTTTTAGATATTAAACCTAGGTCTAAACCATCGGTTGCTTTTCCTTTTAATTCAGATTTATTGGATAAATTATAAGTGCCTTCTAAAAAGTTTGGATTTAAATTCCATAAATTTTCAACTGTATATTTTTGGTCGCCAGTTACAATAAGTTTATCAGAATTATAGAAATCGTTATTTAATATATTTACTATTGGTTCACCTACAACCAAATACATGTTAAGGGCTCTAGAATTGATAAAAATATTATCTAAAATATCATTGACTTGAACCCCATACAACGAAATAGCAGCATCATATTTATTTTTTTTACCATGTCCTACATTATCAAACACGTTATGATCTAACTCCAAAAAGGGACCAAAAGTACTTTCATCTGTGCCACCTCTGTAGAGCCTTAAAGCAGCACCCTGTACATCTTTAAAAACATTGTTTTTTATAATTACATATTCGGCATTGTAGGCGCCAACATCATCGGTTTCTTTATCCAATGCAACAATATGCCCAGTAATATTTTCAAATCTAGAATTTTGAATGCTTAAGGTGTCGGCAAAGGTGTTTTTGGATACTTTAACCACGTCAAAGGAATGGTTGACGATTAAATTTTTAAAGGTGCAATTGTCAATAAACAACTTATAGTTATCTATCATCGAATTTTTACTCGTTCTAATGACGGAATTTCCAGCATAATCTGGAGACTGGGCACCATCAAAAGTAATGCCTTCCAAAGAAAGACTACCACCATTTTGAATTTCAAGAGCCGCCATTTTTTCAAATAAAACGATAGCTTTATTGCTGCCTAAAGCCTTGAAGGTAAGCGGGTGATTAATGGCCACGGTTTTGGTTAGCCAATAGGTTTCTCCTGATTCAAGCACGATGATGTCTCCAGCTTCAGATGACTCTACCACATCCAATAATGTGTTTATGCCGGGTTCAACGTTAATGGTTTTTCCAGAGTTTAAAGCTTTATTTTTAATTTCTTTGGAATACCAACTCACCCCAGTATTTTCTTTGATGGCTATGTTTGGGCTAATGGTTACTTTGGTTTTAATGGCGTTTGATTCTGGAATTAAATAACCGGCTTCATTTTTCACCAATTTGATATCAGCCTTTTCAAAACCATTAGGAATAGCAAGGTCAACATCGGAACTAGTGATATTGTTTTCAAATGTCACACCACTTATATCATCATAAACCGTAAATAGATTGGATTTGGAATCATGATAGAATATATTATCTGTAATACTGGAATTGATGGGTGGTGCACTTCTTTCGGCATCGTTACCTGCGCACAACTGAATGTTGTCGCAATTAATAAAAGTGTTGTTTTTTACTACGGCATCGGTAACTTGTACATATCGGTTGGCTGGTGAATTTGGCACGCCATTCATCATTACAAAAGCCCCCCTAAAGCGATAACCTGTCAACCCAATGTGGTAATTATTTATAACGGTTTGCTTTTCGTTAATGACACGAACACCTCCAGTACTTGGTTTTCCGTTGCCTATGAACATATTGCCATCGACCATGGTTTCGTTGCCATGCCGCATGGTTAATGTGCCTGTGCACTCAAAAAACGTATTGTACTTAAATGTATTTTGGCAGGATTTGTTTGAAATAATTTCATGTTCGCCATTACATCTATCAAAATAATTTGACTCCACTAGGGTAATAGAATTTTCCAAAGCATTATGGCTCGTGCCAATTCTAAGGGTCTCGCCACCATTGTTTCCAAAGGTTGGTCGTGGCCCAAAGTAATTGTGGTCAATCTGATGATGGTTTGCCCTACTGTCTTCGGTATCCAAACCTACTATCATAGTGACGCCTAAATTCTTTTTCCCAACAATATGGTTATGGTCTATCCTGTTGTTTTTTCCATAAATGGCAATCCAATAATCTTGTTCGTCGCGTTGCGGATTGCTATAATTATCGATAACACATTCGGTCAAACGGCAATGGTTTGACACTTCGTTTTCACTTTTTCTAAAAGAAATTACCTCGTTGGTTGGGGTGTATCCATTAACGAATACTAATCCATCCACAACGAGGTATTCTCCTGCTATTCTCAAATTTGAAGCGCCTTCAAGGGTGACCTTACCTTTCTCTTCAACTGTTAAAGTGATAGGGTTTTCGGCTGTCCCCTTGGCTTCAAACAACAATTCTATATCTTTCCAAACCCCATTGGCCATTATTATAGTATCGCCAGCTTTGCAATTCTTTATGGCACTATTCAACTCCTTTAAATCTGTAACTTTTATACCGGCTGTTCGTGTTTCCATTTTGCACGATATGAACAATACAAACAGACTTGACATCAATACAATCTTTTTCATTTATGTTTGTTAGTTTAGATCGATAGTTTAGGCTCCTTCCATAATTTCGTGCCCTGTTCAAATCCACTAAAATGGTATTGAACTTTTCAATAGGACCTCAAAACTATATTTACGGCAACTCTAATAAGAAAAAGCCTTTATAATTAAAAGGCTTTTTCTTTTTAATAACTAATTTTCAATACGAATTTATTCTATAATTATTTTTCTAGTTACGCTAGCTCCATCAGCATTTATTTTTGCAAAATAAACTCCACTTGTAAGACCAGATACGTTTAATCTATTAGTGCTTGTGGTCAAAACTTTTGAACCTAAAACATTGAACAACTCCACAGAAGAAATTTCGACATTATTTGTTTTGATGTCAAAATAGTCCCTAGCTGGATTTGGAAATATCTTCAAACTACTTGCCAATTCATTTTCACTAACGCTTAATGGCGGCAAACCTAAAGCTTCCTCCCAAGATCCTGCAACTCTAATTTCATCTGTAAAATTATCTGGGTTTCTATTATTAGAACTTGCCTGTAGAAGAACAGATTGAAAACTAGATCTTACTTTATTTACTGCTACGTGGGTAACATCTGGAACAGGTTCTCCAGTCGAAATAGCTGGATTAACCCACATT
>JBBKXS010000356.1:0-2873 GCA_037969605.1 Flavobacteriaceae bacterium | reverse complement strand
CTATTATTCAATAAGTGATTTCTAGAGTTAGATTAGTTGTTAATTGACAAAGCCCTTTTTTCCAAGAGGGCTTTTTTTTTATAAGAACTTCGCTTGAAGTTCAGGAGTTGGTATCATGCAACTTTCTCGTTTTCCATACCATTTGTATCTGTTTTTGGCTATATAATCATAAACCCAATGTCGTATAAATGGAGGAATAATTAAAAATAATACCAAGATGTTTCGAGGAAAACCTAAATGCTTTACTATTAATAACGCTGCCGTAGATTTATAACTCAATCCATTTTTGATTGAAAATAGCAAAATAGAATCTGTTTTTGAAGTGTCAATATTATGCTTAATTACGATTTCCTGTCCAACCTCGCTTTGGATTGGTGCAAACCTGAATATATCCTTTTTATCATGTTTAATAACATATTTAACTGAAGCGTTGCATAAATTGCAGACACCATCAAAAAGGATCAATTGTTTATCACGAGGTAATACTATCATTTTTTGGTTTCTACAAGTTCCAATAAATCTACATTAACATTGGTCGTAAACATGCCATAATTAACAATAGCCTTATTTTTTTCCAAAGTATCAATACTACCAATAGCGCGACCATCATGCATACGTACACGATCACCAACTTTTAAAATAAGTTTTGGTTTAGGAGTTTCGATAGCCTTTTGTTTGGCGATTTTTTTCTTCTGCCTGATGACTTCGACTGTTTTCTCAGCCTCATTTTTGACTTGAGTTTCTTTAGTTTTAAATGCTTTTTTCTGTTTAGCCGAAACCTTTTTACGCTTTGAATTTTCAATCTGGACAATCTTAAAAAATTCATTCATGAGTTCGCGCTTTTGCTTATTTTCAAAATATTTTTCAGAAATGTCATTGATCTTTTGTCCTAAATAAATCAAACGTTGGTAGCTGACGTATAATTCCTGATAGCTTTCTAATTTCTTTTGAATTTTGGCATTGATTTCTTCAAGTTTATCAGCTTCTGACAGCTTTTTTCTTTCATTAATTTTTAATAATTGTTCAGTCTTTTCCAGTTTAGAACGTTCTTTTTGCAGTTTAGCTATGGTGGCATCAAAGCGCACTTTACCACGTTCTATTTTCTTTTTTGCCCTATTGATCAGTCCAAAAGGGATTCCATTTTTTTGAGCAACTTCAAAGGTAAAAGAGCTGCCAGCTTGTCCTAATAGCAATTTATAAATGGGTTCCAGGCTTTTTTCATCGAACATCATATTTGCATTTTGCATATAAGGCAACTCATTGGCCAACAATTTTAGATTAGAATAATGTGTTGTTATGATCCCAAAAGCTTCTCGGTGGTAAAATTCTTCCAAAAACGTTTCAGCTAAGGCACCTCCAAGTTCTGGATCACTACCGGTACCAAATTCATCAATTAAAAACAAAGTGTTTTTGTTGCACTTTTTTAGAAAATAATTCATTTGCTTCAAGCGGTAACTGTAAGTGCTCAAATGATTTTCTATGGATTGATTATCACCAATATCAGTGATAATTCTATCAAACAAACACACTTTACTTTTTTCATGAACGGGAATTAACATTCCACTTTGCAACATCAATTGAAGAAGGCCAATAGTTTTTAAGGTAATGCTTTTTCCACCGGCATTAGGTCCTGAAATAACAATAATCCGATTTTCAATATTTAGGGCTATGGATTGAGGGTATGTTTTTTTTCCAGTTTTAAGATTTGAAATATAGAGTAGTGGGTGATAGGCATCTTTTATATTATAGACTTTTTCGTCATTAATGTTTGGCAAAAGACCATTGATAGCTTGTGCATATTTGGCTTTGGCATAAATGATATCCAAATTGTTCAATAAGGATTGGTATTGTGAGAGAAGTTCAGTAAATGGCCTTACAAAATCTGTTAGATCTTTAAGAATTTTAATAAGTTCTTCATGTTCCTCAAATTCCAGATTATTAAGTTCCCGAGCATACCTAAATGTGGTTTCTGGTTGAATATATACAATACTTCCTGTTTTACTACTTCCCAGGATGTTGCCTTTCACTTTACGCCGATACATGGCTTTTACTGCAAGTACGCGCTTATTTTCAACAACAGATTCCCTTATTTCATCCAGATAATCAAGACTTATATAAGAATTTAATGCCGTAACAAAACTTTGATTTATCTTTCCTTTAATAGAATTTATGGATTGACGTAAAGAAAGCAAATTCGGTGAAGCATTATCTTTTACATCACCAAACCGATTTATTATGAGATTTATGTGTTCAATTAATATTTTTGTGATCTCTATTGTAGATGAAAAATAATAGAGAGTTGGATAGTATTCCTCAAACTTTTTCAAAAAACTTAAAATAGAATTGCAGCTACTTGAGATGTTTCCAATTTTTTTGAAACTACTGGTTTCCAAAAATGAATTTTCAATTTTTAAAAGCTTAATTTCTTTACTTATGGGCTCAAAACCATGATTGGGTATTCTGTTTTCGTTATAAAAAGAAGATAGATATTCGTTAGTTAAGTTGAGTTCATTCAATAGTGTTTCCTTGGTTTTGAAAGGCAGAATTTTGAGCACTTCTGTTTTACCCAAATCGGTAATACAATATTGGGAAACTTGCTCTAAAACAGTTTCAAATTCCAGATCCTGTAATGTTTTTTCTTGAATGTTTATCATTGCAACTACAGTATGTTTTTTAAAACATGCAAAGTTACATATTAAGTTTGAAACGTGGAATTTTTGGAATGACGCTTATCGTTTTATAAATTTTGTTGCGGTGCGTTTTTTATTTGTTTATTTTTTACTTTCTAGAATCAGAATAGTAGATTTTAAATCATATCCTTCATATACTTTTTGATATTGGGCTCCTTATAGATTTTCTGAACCGTCTCCGTG
>JBBKXS010000355.1:0-16340 GCA_037969605.1 Flavobacteriaceae bacterium | reverse complement strand
ATTTTGGATGGTCCACAAAAACAATATCACCAACTTCCACCACATGAATTTCGTTCATGCCCAAAACAGGAAAATCATCAACTCCAATATATTTACAATTGATGATTTTAGATATTTGTCTTAAGGTATATGGTTTAGGAAATTTCAATTAAGGTTATTCTTTAACACGTTCTTTATAAGTTCCTTTGTCGGTTTCTATTCTAATTTTATCCCCTTCATTGATAAACAATGGAACATTAACTTCTGCACCTGTTTCAACGGTAGCGGGTTTTGTAGCGTTAGTTGCAGTATTGCCTTTTATTCCTGGTTCGGTACCTGTAACTTCAAGCACAACACTTGCAGGCATTTCAATAGACAAGGGCATGTTATCTTCAGCATTGATCAAAACTGTAACTACTTCGCCTTCTTTCATTAAATCTGGACGGTCTAAAGCGGCCTCTAATAATCTAATTTGTGTGTAATCTTCAGTATTCATAAAATGATAAAACTCGCCGTCATTATACAAAAATTGAAATTTGTGGGTTTCTACCCTAACATCTTCAATTTTATGCCCAGCTGAAAAGGTATTGTCCAACACTTTTCCTGATGTAACACTTTTCATTTTGGTTCTTACAAAAGCTGGTCCTTTACCAGGTTTTACATGTAAAAATTCTATAATTTTATAAATATCGTGATTGTATCTAATGCATAATCCGTTTCTAATATCCGATGTACTTACCATAAATTTAATTTGATTTAAAATATCCTTTCATAATGCCGCGATGGGAATTCTTAATAAATTGAAGAATTTCATCACGTTCTGGAGTTGCTTCCATTTCTGCCTCAATTAAATCCGAAGCCTGGGAATTGTTATAGTTTTTCTGATAAAGAATGCGATAAATTTCCTGAATCTCCCTGATTTTATCTGATGAAAAACCTCTTCTACGTAACCCTACTGAATTAATTCCAACATAAGATAAAGGTTCACGTGCTGCTTTTACATATGGAGGCACATCTTTTCTTACTAAAGAACCTCCCGTTACAAAGGCATGATTACCTATAGAGCAAAATTGATGCACTGCACTCATTCCTGCCAAAATCACATAGTCACCAACTGTAATATGTCCCGCTAAGGTGCTATTATTTGAAAATATACAGTTATTGCCCACAATACAGTCATGAGCAATATGGCAATAGGCCATTATTAAACAGTTATTGCCAATAACCGTTTTCATCCTATCCATTGTTCCTCTGTTTATGGTAACGCATTCTCTAATGGTAACATTATCACCAATTTCAACGGTTGTGTCTTCATCATTATATTTTAAGTCTTGAGGAATTGCAGAAATTACAGATCCAGGAAATACATTACAGTTTTTCCCAATTCGTGCACCTTCCATTATAACAACATTGCTACCAATCCAAGTTCCTTCACCTATGGTAACATTGTTGTAAATTGTAGCAAATGGTTCTATCACCACATTTTTGGCAATTTTTGCCCCAGGGTGAATATATGCTAGAGGTTGATTCATACTTTTGTGTTATTTTACTTTTATTATTTGTGCCATGATCTCAGCTTCGGAAACAAGTCTTCCATTAGCATAAGCACGACCTACCATTTGACATATTCCTCTTCTAATTGGTGACAATAAATCCAATTTGAAAATTAATGTATCTCCCGGAACTACTTGTTGTTTATATCGGACTTTGTCAATTTTTAATAAATAAGTTAAATAATTTTCAGGATCAGGTACCGTACTCAAAACCAAAATGCCTCCAGTTTGCGCCATAGCTTCAATTTGCAATACTCCAGGCATTACTGGAGCACCTGGAAAATGGCCAACAAAAAAAGGCTCATTCATGGTCACATTCTTAACACCAATAACATGATGATCGGAAAGCTCCAAAATTTTATCGACCAGTAAAAAAGGGGGCCTATGAGGCAACATGTTCATAATTTGGTTGATATCCATTACGGGCTGTTGATGCAAATCAACATTAGGAACATTATTGCGCCTTTCGTTTTTAATAATTTTCGATAATTTTTTTGCAAATTGTGTATTGACGTAGTGTCCTGGTTTATTGGCAATGATCTTACCTTTAATACGGGTACCAACTAGTGCCAAATCTCCGAGAACATCCAATAGTTTATGCCTTGCGGCTTCATTTGGATGATGTAAAGTCAAATTATCTAATATACCATTGGGTTTAACAGTGATTTTTTCTTTTTTAAAAGCCACTTTAAGTTTTTCCATGGTTTTAGGAGATAGCGCCTTATCCACATAAACAATAGCATTATTTAAATCTCCTCCCTTAATTAGACCATTTTCCAATAACATTTCAATTTCATGTAAAAAACTAAATGTTCTTGAATCTGCTATATCTTTTTTAAAATCTAAAATATGATTTAATGTAGCGTTTTGGGTACCTAAAATTTTAGTGCCAAAATCAACCATAGCTGTAACTTGATATTCTTTGGCCGGCATGACAATGATTTCACTTCCTGAAACTTCATCGTAATACGAAATCACTTCTGTAACCACATATTCTTCTCTAAAATCATTTTGTTCGATGATTTTAGCCTTTTCCAATGCTTTTACAAAAAATTTTGAAGACCCATCCATGATTGGAGGTTCTGAAGCGTTCAGTTGAATAATAACATTATCAATATCCATCCCTACCAATGCTGCCAACACATGCTCTGATGTTTGAATGGTAACGCCATTTTTTTCTAAACAGGTACCACGCTGGGTGTTTGTTACAAAGCAGGCATTGGCCTCAATTGCAGGTGTACCTTCCAAATCTATTCTTTTAAAAGTGAATCCACTATTTACTGGTGCAGGTAAAAATTTTAAGGTCACTTCTTTTCCAGTGTGCAATCCAACACCAGTTAAAGACACTTCATTTTTTATGGTCCTTTGCTTGACGTCTGTTTTAATTATTGCCATTGATTTTTTTTTCTAATTCATTTATATCTTTCACAATTTTTGGAAAATTTTTAAAATACACATAAGATTTATTAAAATCACCATAACCAAACGCAGGTGATCCCTGTAAAATTTCATTGTCTTTTATATTCCTTCCAATTCCAGATTGAGCTTGTATTTTCACATTATCCCCTATAGTAAGATGCCCAACAATACCTACCTGACCTCCTATTTGGCAGTTTTTTCCAATTTTGGTTGATCCTGCAATACCTGTTTGAGCTGCAATGACAGTGTTTTTGCCGATTTCGACATTATGGGCTATTTGAATTTGGTTATCAAGCTTTACTCCTTTTCTAATAATGGTGGATCCCAATGTCGCCCTATCGATAGTAGTATTGGCACCAATATCCACAAAATCTTCAATAATCACATTGCCAGTTTGTGGCACCTTACTGTATTCCCCATTTTCACTTGGTGCAAACCCAAAACCATCTGCACCAATAATTGCTCCAGAATTAATAACGCAATTAGTGCCAATAACGCAATCTGAATAGATTTTAGCACCTGCAAAAATAATAGTGTTCTCACCTATGGTCACATTATCACCAATATAAATTCCGGGAAAAATCTTGACATTATTTGAGATGCTAACATGTTCACCTATATATGTAAATGCACCAATATAAACATCCTCCCCAAAAGTTGAAGATTTCGCTATAAACGATGGCTGTTCAATCCCAAATTTATTGATTTTTATTTGGTTGTAATACGCCAATAGTTTTGAAAATGATTTATAGGCGTCTTCGACTTTTATCAGTGTTGTTGTGAGTTTATTTTCTGCTTCAAATGTTTTGTTTACTATTGTAATTGAAGCTTGTGTTGAATAGATGTAGGGCTTATATTTTGGGTTAGCTAGAAAGGTTAATGAGCCTTTGGTTCCCTCTTCAATTTTTGAAAGCTTAGAGACTTCCACATCAGGATCACCAACAACATCACCTTCTAGTATTCCTGCTATCTGTGCGGCTGTGAATTTCATCTATTCGATATATATATCATTAAAAAGCTTAGATGTCATTCGCATCTAGTATATGTCTTAAAAATTATATTACTCGCAAAAATAGAAAAAATGTATCACATTCTATCTTTAGGATAGCAGATATAATATTTTGTAACCGACTTTGAAAGTGCTTTAAGGTCAAACTGGTCGGTTGCTTTAAAGATATCTTCAACTTTTCCAGATTTATAAAGAATATTTATTTTTTGTGTTTTTTTTTGATAGGCCTGATTGGAAACTTCACCTTCAAATACAAAATATTCAGCTTCATATTTAGAAATGCTATGTGCTTTCATTAATTTTTGAATATATTCTTGAAGCCTTTTGTTTTCAAATTTCTTGTCCTTGATTTTTATTTTTAACAACGTTCTATTAATTATCATACTACAAAGATGCTTCAAGACAAAATCGTCATGATATTGCCAAGATTTAATTGCTGAAATCACATCGACGTCATCCAATTTTGCAAAGGTTTCCAAGGTATTGAAGTCAAAGTTTTCTATAGAAATCTCATTATTCAAAAAATAAAGTAATGGAGTACTGGCATTAAGCTTTTTGTCAATTTTGGTTATTTCCTTCGCACGTTTCAAAACTCTTATAAGTAATTGCTCTGCAACCAAACCTGTTTTATGCAAGTAAACCTGCCAATACATAAACCGCCGAGCGACCAAAAACTTCTCGACACTGTAAATACCCTTTTCTTCAATGACCAAGCTATCATCAACCACATTAAGCATAGTTATTAAGCGTTCGCTGTTAATATTACCTTCAGCCACACCAGCATAAAAACTATCCCTTTTTAAATAGTCTGCCCGATCCATATCAAATTGACTGGAAATGAGCTGACCCAAAAATTGGCGTTCATGCTCTCCTTTAAATATTTTTATGGCTAAAGTTAAACTTCCGTTAAATTCCACATTCAATTGTTCCATGAAAAGTAATGAAATGGCTTCATGCGAAATGCCATTTACAATACTATTTTCCATCGCATGAGAGAAAGGACCATGGCCAATATCGTGTAACAATATTGCAATATAAAGTGCATTTTCTTCTTCATCAGAAATTGTAACACCTTTAAAACGAAGTACATTCACAGTTTTTTGCATTAAATGCATGCAACCTATAGCGTGATGAAACCTGGTATGATGTGCACCAGGATATACCAAATAAGACATGCCCATTTGGGTGATGCGACGTAACCTTTGAAAATATTTATGTTCAATTAAATCAAAAATTAACGCATTTGGAATTGTAATAAATCCGTAAATTGGGTCGTTAAATATTTTGAGTTTGTTAATCGAATTCAAACTTCTCTTTTTAATTATTATAAACAAATATACATGAACAATATAAATATTCTTTGGGTTGATGATGAAATTGACCTACTTAAACCACATATTCTATTCCTAGAACAAAAACAATATAAAGTTACGACTTGCCAAAGCGGAACGGAGGCTCTCGAAATTATTGATGATGTTAATTTTGATATTGTTTTTTTGGATGAAAACATGCCCGGTCTAACTGGTTTGGAAACCTTACATGAGATTAAAGAACGACGTGCCAACCTTCCCATAGTTATGATTACCAAAAGTGAGGAAGAATATCTTATGGAAGAGGCTATTGGTAGTAAAATAGCTGATTATCTTATTAAGCCGGTAAACCCTAATCAAATATTATTAAGCCTTAAAAAGAATTTAGATCATTCTCGTTTGATTTCTGAAAAAACAACTTCCAATTATCAACAGGAGTTTAGAAAAATCGCAATGGATCTGTCCATGGTTAACAGTTATGAAGAATGGGCTGATTTATATCAAAAACTCATTTATTGGGAACTTCAACTTGAAGATATCGAGGATGTTGGAATGACCGAAATATTGGAATCCCAAAAAAATGAAGCCAATCTTCAGTTTGGTAAATTCATTGAAAAAAAATATCCAACTTGGTTTGATCAAAGAAATGATGCGCCAACCATGTCGCATACCCTATTTAAAGATAAAGTTGTTCCGGAATTGAGCAAGGAAAAGCCAACACTTTTGCTGGTGATCGATAATTTAAGATATGATCAATGGAAAGCTTTTGAGCCTATTATTAACAATTATTACAAAAAAACTTCAGAAAGCCCCTATTACAGCATACTTCCAACCGCCACCCAATATGCCAGAAATGCCATATTTTCTGGAATGATGCCCTTGGAGATGGAAAAATCACATCCAAATTTATGGAAAAATGATATTGACGATGGTGGCAAAAATTTGTATGAAGCCGATTTTTTACAAGCACAATTAAAACGCTTGGGGCTAAACCACCTCCAACATGAATACCATAAAATAACCAATTTGAGATCTGGCAAAAAACTGGTTGAGAATTTTAAAACACTAAAAAACAATGATCTTACTGTAATTGTGTACAATTTTGTGGATATGCTTTCACATTCAAAAACTGAGATGGATGTCGTTAAAGAGTTGGCATCCAATGATAAAGCTTATCGTTCTTTAGCCTTAAGTTGGTTTAAAAATTCGCCGCTATTGGAAATGATTCAACAGGCACAACAATTAGGCTTTAAGCTTATTATCACTACAGATCACGGTACTATCAATGTAAAAAGTCCTTCACGAGTTATTGGAGACCGTGAAACCAGTTTGAACTTAAGATATAAAACAGGTAGAAGTTTAACTTATGAAGATAAAGATGTTTTAGTGGCCAAAGATCCTAAGGAAATTCACTTGCCTTCCATAACCATGAGCAGCTCCTTTATTTTTGCAAAAGGGGATGCGTTTTTAGCCTACCCGAATAACTATAACCACTATGTCAGTTATTATAGAAATACCTACCAACACGGCGGAGTTTCACTTGAAGAAATGATAATTCCATTTGTGGTCATGAACCCTAAATAAATCCGTGTAATGCAAAAAAATCCGATGAAATACATATTTTTTTAGTTTTTTTCATTTTTTATGCTTATACTTGTACCAGATATTTAAAATAACCTCTTGGAACTGACCTACAAAATAGCAGATATTGATCACGTTGCGGAAGAAATTCTTAATCATATTTCGTCCAAAATTATCGTCATTAAGGCCGATATGGGTGTAGGTAAAACTACTCTAATCAAGGCTTTGGTAAAAGCACTTGGTTGTGATGATGTCGTTACAAGTCCAACGTTTTCTATTGTAAATGAGTACAAAATATTTAATGAAAGTATTTATCACTTTGATTTTTACAGAATTGAGAATGAAGAAGAAGCTTTAAATTTTGGAATAGAAGAGTACTTACTTTCTGATAGCTGGATATTTATGGAATGGTTTGAAAAAATCCCCAATTTATTGCCAGTAAACAGTAATTTAGTAACTATAAAATTGAATAAAAATGCCTCAAGAACCCTCAAATTGAGCCAAAACTTAATCATTAACAAACAAAATGCTATGGAACAGCAAAATTTTTTATAAAATTTTTGGCACTCTGCCATAAGAGCATATCTAGATAGTACGGAAAAACCGTAATGCTCAAGAGATTTATGCAATTAATTTTAACATTTGGTTAACTGGTTTTAGAGCCACTTGACTTTAAATTTGTAGTAATTAATTAATTAAATCCCTTGAAATTATGAAAGCTAAAAAATTAGTACTAGCGATTGCAATCTTTGGTGGTGTGTTGTTTACAGTTCAAGCAACAAACATTATAGATTTAAATGGACAATCAACAACTCAGGTCGACAAAACTAAGATCAAGATTCCAGGAGGCGAGCAACAATAAATCTCTTATTCTTGGAAGTGTTATCGCTACTTTAGTAGCTTTAACACCTTATTTATTTACGTTGTACGAAAGTGTTCCAGACACACAAGTGTGGGACACTTTTTTGTTTACTTATAATAGCCCTTATTATGAAAGTGCGCAAGTAGCATTTTGGACATTATCAGGTAAATTAATACCTCTTTTTCTATTATTTCTATGGTTTTTCACCTGTCGTCATTGGTGGTATCATACCCTTCTCGTTCCTATTGCTATGTATTCCTACCAAATTATTATTATTCTGAATGACGATTTAAGGTTTGCTGACACCAACCAATTTCTTTACTTATTGCCCGTAATGGCAGTCGTTATACCTTCAATTTATTTATTGAGAGCAAAAATGTTCAACAAAATAAATGATGCGGATAAGACTATGCAAGAACTAGAAGATGAATTCAGGATTGGTCCAAAAGGCATATTTGGAAGGTTAAGGGATTACTTTTAATACAGTATTATTAAAATCAAAAAAATAGTTGTAATTTGAACTCTATTTACAACTTAAATGGGCAAATCATTATCACCTTTTACCAAAGCGCAATTACTTCCACAAGAAGAGACACTAGAAATCTTAAGAAAAAAAGGCGAACTCTTTATAGGGATACCTAAAGAAACCTATTTTCAAGAAAAAAGGGTATGTTTAACCCCAGATGCGGTATCGGCCCTACTGTCCAACGGACATCGAGTGATGATAGAGACTGGTGCTGGAGTGGGTGCCAATTTTAGCGATAAAGATTATAGCGAAGCTGGAGCAGAAATCGTAAAAGATATTGCAAAAGTGTACTCTTGCCCTATTATTCTTAAAGTTGAACCGCCTTCATTGGAAGAAATAAAACTGATCAATCCACAAACCTTATTAATTTCGGCTTTACAATTAAAAACCCAGAATAAATACTATTTTGAAGCTTTGGCATCAAAGCGAATTACCGCTTTGGCATTTGAATTTATAAAAGATGAAGATGGTGCCTATCCTGCGGTCCGCTCACTAAGCGAAATTGCTGGAACAGCTTCCATACTCATTGCTTCAGAGTTATTGTCAAACATCAATGGTGGCAATGGGTTAATGTTTGGTAATATAAGTGGAGTTCCACCAACCGAAGTGGTCATTATTGGTGCTGGAACTGTGGGCGAATTTGCTGCTCGTTCAGCTATTGGTTTGGGAGCAAATGTTAAGATTTTTGATAATTCTATTACCAAATTAAGACGGATTCAATCTCATTTGGGCAGAACTATATACACTTCTACCATTCAGCCTAA
The DNA here is from genome assembly GCA_037969605.1 of Flavobacteriaceae bacterium. Lineage (GTDB taxonomy): Bacteria > Bacteroidota > Bacteroidia > Flavobacteriales > Flavobacteriaceae > Geojedonia. The sequence goes on along the minus strand of JBBKXS010000355.1, from coordinate 7,337 downwards.
AAACTTAATAAAGGCACTTAAGCGTTGCGATGTAGCCATTGGCGCTATTAGAGGTGTAGACAGGGCGCCAATTGTAGTTACGGAGCCTATGGTCCATAGTATGAAAAGTGGTTCGGTAATTATAGATGTAACCATTGATATGGGAGGCTGCTTTGAAACCAGTGAAATCACCAATCATGACAAGCCAACCTATGAGGTCAATGGAGTAATTCATTATTGTGTGCCCAATATTCCGGCTCGTTACTCTAGAACTGCATCGGTTTCGATAAGTAATATTTTCACACCCTACTTGTTAAAAATAGCTGAGGATGGCGGAATTGAAAATGCCATACGTTTTGACCGTGGTTTAAAAAATGGATTGTATTTTTACCACGGAATTTTAACCAACAAATCGGTTGCCGATTGGTTTGATTTAAAATTCAGTGATCTCAATTTGTTAATTTTTTAAATCCACATGAAATTTATTCATCGTCTAGGTTACTATTTGGGAGGTTTCTCAGTTGGTCTTATTGTTCTTGCTTTTTTTTTAAGCGGAAAAAAAGCATCTTGCGATTATGCGCCAAACGCCCGAACTATAAAGAATATTACCAACAAAAAAAAGCGCTATTCTGAAGATGCTAAATTTTTTATTTTCACTTACCATTTAGATACGTTAATGGTTACGGATTTGATTAGAACTGGTGATGTCAATTTTTCTGAAAGCAATACCCACTTGGATTCTTGTAAAATTTATGCTATTGAAAGTAAACTTAAGGATGAAAACATTATCTTATCCGTAGAAAACTGTGAAAAGGTTGCTACAATACTTGCCATTCGTTTACAGTAAATTTCTAAACATCTATTAAATAATAATGAACTTTTCCATTGAGTGATCCTTCAAAAATATGGCTATCCCCACCACATATGAGTGGTCATGAACTGGATTATATCCAACATGCCTTTGAAACCAATTGGATCGCTCCTTTTGGCCTTAACATTAATGGGTTTGAAAACGACATTGGGACTTATTTAGGGGATAACAGTTTGGTAACGGTATTGAGTTCAGGAACAGCGGCAATCCATTTAAGCCTTATTGCATTAGATGTTAAACCGGGTGACGAGGTCATTTGCCAAAGCAAGACTTTTGCAGCTTCGGCCAACCCTATTGTGTATTTGGGAGCAATGCCTGTTTTTGTGGATAGCGAGAAAGACACCTGGAATATCTGTCCGGAACAGTTAGAAATAGCCATTAAAGACCGTATCTCAAAAGGTAAAAAACCAAAAGCTATTATTGCCGTACATCTTTATGGAATGCCCTATAATGTTGCCGAATTAAATAGAATTTCAGTTTATTATGGCATTCCAATTATTGAAGATAGCGCCGAAGCTTTGGGAAGCACTTATAACGGAAAACCATGTGGCACTTTTGGCAAGTTGGCCATCTTCTCTTTTAATGGCAATAAAATCATTACCACTTCTGGGGGTGGTGCCCTGATTAGCAAAGACCTTAAATTAATAGAAAAAGCAAAACACTTGGCCAATCAGGCACGTGATCATGCCGTTGAATATCTGCATTCAGATATTGGCTATAATTACAGAATGTCTAATGTTTTGGCTGGAATAGGTCGAGGCCAAATGAAGGTCATCAACGAAAGAGTGAACCAACGGCGGTATAATTATAATTACTATGTTAAAACTTTAGACCAAATTGAAGGCATCACATTCCAAAACGAAGCCAGTGTTTCTGAATCCAATCGATGGCTGACCTGTATTCTATTGGAGTCTGAAGAGATTCGTGAAGGTTTAAGACTGACTTTAATAAAGCACAATATAGAAACGAAACCCTTGTGGAAACCTATGCATCAACAGCCTGTTTTTAAGGATTGCCCAAGATATCTCAATGGTGTTTCTGACGACTTATTTAAAAAAGGATTATGTTTACCAAGTGGATCTAATTTGACCGATGATGATTTAAAACGGATTACCACCATAATAAAAAACTATTTCAGCGTTTAATTCAATATGGATTCTAATAAAATGAAAGGTCATATTACTCATAAAAACATTTTGATTTTTGGATCAGACCCTTCTGGTTTGATGACCTATTATGCTTATAAAAATGACCCTTCCAAATCATTTAATGTTCTTGGTTTTATTGATATGGATATCAATGAGGAACATAAAACGCTTGAAGATTTAAATGTTTATGATTTTAAAGCGATTACCAAAATCTTTATTAAAGAAAAAAGCATTGATGAGATCGTTATAGCTATTCAACATATTGAAACCGTTACATTATTTGATATTTGTTTTCAACTTTTGAATTTAAATATCAAGTTAAAGATCATTCCTCCTATTGAACTCTGTAGAAATGGTTATGTGACTTTAGATCAAATAAAAGACTTAAACATAGACGATCTTTTGCTGCGAAAACCAAAAGTTGATCTTAACCCTTCTCTTTTGGAAAACTATGACAATCAAATTATTTTGATTACCGGAGCTGCAGGTTCCATTGGAAGTGAATTGGCCAGAAAGTTATCTACTTTCAATTATAAGGCACTGATATTAATTGATACGGCCGAATCTGCACTTTACAATCTGCAACAAGAGCTTATTCAAAAAGGGGTTTCAAACTTTAAGGCCATTATTGCTGATATAAGAGATTACAATAGAATGGATGAGCTCTTTAATCTTTACAAGCCAAAAGTCGTGTTTCATGCTGCAGCCTATAAACATGTGCCTTTAATGGAAGAACATCCGTATGAAGCAGTCCAGGTTAATGTAATGGGTACTAAAAACATTGCCAGTTTGTCGGTGAAACATAGCGTACATAAATTCATTTTGATTTCTACTGATAAAGCTGTGAATCCAAGCAATATCATGGGGGCCTCAAAACGCATTGCGGAACTTTATATAAACGGTTTAAAAGAAAAGGGGCAAACCAAATTTATTTCCACTCGTTTTGGTAACGTATTGGCTTCAAACGGTTCGGTAATCCCATTATTTCAAAAACAAATTGAAGCTGGTGGTCCCATAACGGTGACGCATAGAGACATTGAACGCTATTTTATGACCATTTCTGAAGCTAGCCATCTTATTTTGGAATCTGGTTCGATGGGCAATGGCGGTGAAATATTCGTGTTCGAAATGGGGAAGCCAATTAGAATTTATGATTTGGCGATACTAATGATTAGACTTTCAGGATATCGTTTTCCAGAAGATATCGATATAAAAATATCAGGATTGCGACCGGGTGAAAAAGTGATGGAAGAGTTATTAGCTTCAAGCGAACAGGCGAAATCTACTTATCATCAAAAAATAAAAGTGGCACAAACAAAGCAGTTACCAGATGGAGATAATGAAACGAAGATTTTGGAGCTTTGCCAGAAAGCCTCAAAACTTCAAAACTTAGAACTAGTGGCCTTAATTAAATCCATTGTTCCAGAATATATTTCAAATAATTCAAAATTTGGAGTTTTGGATACCAAAAAAAAGTGACCTATAACTTTCGTCGTTTTTTTTCCAGTTTTAATAAATTGAGTTCCCTACTGGTCTGTCCTGCAACCGAGGTGTTTTCTTCGGCTCGTCGTATTAGGTAGGGCATCACATCTTTAACCGGACCAAATGGTACATATTTAGCGACATTATAACCTTGGTCGGCCAGATTAAAACTGATATGGTCGCTCATCCCATAAAGCTGTCCAAACCAAACTCGATTGTCCTGTTTTGGAATATTAAATTCCCGCATTAAGTCCATAGCCAAATAGCAACTGTACTCGTTATGGGTACCCACAAATAATGAAATATCATTTAAATGTTTAAGTATGTATTTAAGGGTCTCATTAAAATTATGGTCGGTGGCTTCTTTTGATTCACAAATTGGAGATGGATAGCCTTTTTCTTCAGCTCTCTCCCGTTCCTTTTCCATATAGGCGCCCCTTACAATTTTTATTCCCAAACTAAAACCCTCACGTTTAGCACGTTTGTGGAGTTCCTTTAAATAATCCAATCGGTCCCAACGATACAACTGTAAGGTGTTATAAACAATGGGAACATCGTTATTGTAGGTTCTCATCATCTCTTCAACCAACTCATCAGCGGCGTCCTGAATCCAAGTTTCTTCGGCATCAATCAAGACTTCAACATCCTTTTCTTTTGCCAATTTACAGACCATATGGTAACGTGCCACTACCCTGCTCCATTCCTGTTCTTCCTCATTAGTAAAGGGTTTTCCTTCAGCTTTCTTTTGATATAAATAAAAGCGCCCAAATCCCGTAGGTTTAAATACCGCAATGGGCATGGCTTCCTTGTTGTAGGCAAAATTGATGATCTTCAAGGTTTTGGCCAAAGCCGCATCAAACGAGCCTTCAATCTCCTGTCCTTCCACAGAAAAATCCAAGACCGAGCTCACCCGCTTTTCAAACATTTTATCTATAACTGGCAAACAATCATCTTCATTTACTCCACCACAAAAATGATCAAAAACGGTGGATCGAATTAGCCCTTCCACAGGTAAATGAGCCTTAAGTGCAAAATTGGTTGCAGCGGTTCCAATTCTGACCAAAGGTTCATGGGATATCATTTTAAACAAAAAATATGCTCGCTCCAGTTCGGAATCACTTTTTAATTGAAAGGCAATTTGGGTATTATCGAAAAGTTGGTTTTTGGTCATTGTGTAAAAATAATAACAAAAATATGGATTCGAAGCCTAATATTTTATTAAAAACTGCTTATTTTCACGCTCATATTCAAGCTTATTTCCAATTATGAAATCGATACAATCCAATACCTATACGGTTCACTTTAACGCCAGCTGTTATGAACAGTTAAATGCCTATTTAGGAACCCATCGTTTTTCCATAATCTTTATAATTGTAGATATCCATACACACGAGCATTGTCTGCCGAATTTTATGTCGCATATTGAAACTAGCGTCCCCATTGAAATCATTGAAATTGAAGCCGGTGAGCAACATAAAACCATTGATACGTGCGTTGGGGTTTGGAATGCCTTATCCGATTTGGGTGCCGACCGGAAAAGTCTGGTCATCAATCTTGGAGGTGGCGTCGTTACTGATCTTGGCGGTTTTGTGGCCTGTACCTTTAAAAGAGGTTTAAAATACATAAACGTGCCTACATCGCTTTTGGCTATGGTGGATGCATCAGTGGGTGGAAAAACAGGCGTTGACCTTGGTACTTTAAAAAACCAGATTGGTGTAATCCATTCTGGCGACATGGTGTTGGTGGATACGTCGTTTTTAGACACCCTACCACAGTCCCATTTAAAATCGGGTTTGGCCGAAATGCTCAAACATGGTTTGATTTATGACCGACTCTATTGGAACAAGGTCTCCAACTTATCTGAACATTCTTTGGATGATCTGGACCAGCTTATTTACGAATCGGTGCTCATTAAACACGATATTGTTGAACAAGATCCTTTTGAAAGCGGGGTACGCAAGCATCTTAATTTTGGCCATACGCTTGGGCATGCCATAGAATCGTATTTTTTAAGCCATCCCGATAAAGTTGACCTTTTACATGGCGAGGCTATTGCAGTGGGTATGATTTTGGAATGCTATCTGTCAACAGAATTACTTGGGTTTCCCAAAACCGATTTAGAGCAGATTACCAAACTGATCCATACTATCTATAAACCTGTTGTGATTGACCCTACCGATTACTATGCCATAATAGACTTACTTAAATATGATAAGAAGAACGAACACGGTAATATTAACTTTGTATTGTTAGAAACCATAGGCAAACCCAAAATAGATTGTTTGGTTGATAACGCACTTATTGTTAACGCGTTTGAGTATTATAAACATGCTATAGAGCAGGACTAAATTGGCGCAAAATTCCTGATTCTTGGTTGATGGTTTTATAAGATTTCGAGGATTTTGAAACTTTTCGAGGTTTTTAAAGCTTTTCGAGGTTTTCGGAGGTTTTCGCGGAATTGGCTTCACCATACACTATCTATACACTATCCATACACTATCTATACATTATCTATGGGGTTGTTGGTTGTTTGACCCGTCCTAAAATAACTATACAGGTTATTAAATAAATCCTGACCTATTTTAACGAAAGTAAATTTGATTTTGTATTTTTAAAATTCATAATAACAAATGGATGAGCGCCTTACCCAAAGTTATTCTTTCGAAAGTTTCCCACCGAGTGAGAAAACTAACGCAACAAACTCTAAACTAAATATTTAAATCCGTAGAGATAATATATTTTAGATAGAAAATGCCTATTTTTATAAACCTTTAAAAAATAAAATCATGAGAAATGTTATTAAAGCAGGTTTAATAGCGACTGTAGTTTCTTTTGCTGCGTGCAACAATCTAACTGGCAGTGATAATACAATTGCAACCAAAGACAGCTCCAACAATGCTGACGAAAGTGTAAAAGCACACATAAGAAAAGAGGCTTCGAACTGGGGAGAAGAAGTAAGGAGAGGCGATTCTATTGCAATGGCTGCGCACTATACATCAGACGCAATTGTAATGCCTCCTAATAGCCAGCCGGTAAAAGGAAATGATATTGTAAAATTTTGGGGTAGTATGGTCCGGATGGGAGTAAAAGATCTTAAACTAAACATCACCGATATTTCTGGTGATGGAGATGTGTATACAGAAACTGGCAATATAGAAGTGTTCGGGGCAAACGAATTATCATTGGATAAAGGAAAATATGTTGTCGTATGGAAAAAAGAAAATGGCAACTGGAAAATGTATCGTGATATATGGAACAGCAACCTGCCAGCACCCAATGCTAAATAGATGGCATTCAGTTAATTAATATCATTCCAGACAAGTCAATTGCAGTGAAAATAAGCTATGGCTGTTTTGAAATATTGGCTATCATAAAATAAAACCTTCGCACAACACTCGCTAAGCGCCATTGCTGCTTTTTTGCAAACCGCAACATTGTTCTTCCATTAAACTTTTTAACTTGCAGAAAATACTCTGCTGAACAAGTCGCAACGAGCGCCTAGCGGAGAACGATGAGAACACATTTACTTTAATCTACGCTGCTTCGCAGTCTCTGCATCTTAAAGTAAATGTGTTCTCATCTCAGGGTTAAACCAAATTACTCCTTGGTCTATAATCATTTAAAATCGCCTTCGACGGGCTTCGAGCCAAAACGTGAGCCATCGCCGGTTAAAAGTAATTTGGCTCTGCTTATCGAATTCCCAATCTAATAAATTCGACAATCAACGGTCGCTCCGCGACCTGATTGACAACCAATAATTTGAGATACCAAACTATGAGTTGTTCTTTTCTCAAATTATTGTTCACGAATTTATTATCTTTTCATTCTCAAAGCAGAACTACGTTTAACCCTGAGTT
>JBBKXS010000354.1:0-7711 GCA_037969605.1 Flavobacteriaceae bacterium | reverse complement strand
TTACAATAACTTTATTATACATGGTTTAATCAAATTATGTTCAAAACAAAACTCTATGACTGATTTTGTAAATACATTACCAGTTCCATAAAGTTCCGTCTTCTAATCTACTTACTGGCAAATAGGATCTTTTATAGACATATTTCCCAGCCGCTTGTTCATCAAAATCGACTCCAAGTCCAGGTTTATCTTCTAACAACAAATATCCATTTTCAAAGGTTAATGGGTGTTTAAAAACTTCATTCAAAGCCGTTCCTCCAAAACCTATGAATTCTTGTATTCCAAAATTGGGAGCCCAGATATTTAAATGTGCATGTGCTGCATGACCTATTGGCGATATATCTGGTGGTCCATGAGGTGCAATTCGAATATGGTAAAGAGCTGCTAAATCAGTAATCCTTCTCATTGGAGTAATCCCACCGGCATGTGTAATAGCCATACGTAGATAATCAATCCACTGATTTTCCAAAAGTTCTTTTGCATCCCAAATCGTATTAAAAATTTCACCAACAGCCAGCGGTGTTGTTGTATGTTCACGAACGTATTTGTAACCCGATTGATTTTCAGCGGTAACGCTATCTTCCAAGAATAGCAGATTATAAGGTTCTAAACTTTTACCTAATCTTGCTGCTTCTATTGGTGTCAAACGACTATGTACATCATGTAATAATTCCACATCTCCTCCAAATGTTTCTCGTGCCTTTTGAAATAATTTTGGAATGAAATTCAAATATTTATTGGTATCCCAAAGTTCGACTGGAGGTAAAGGTCGATTGCTTTGCAGTTCATAGTAATCCTTTTTATCTTTTAAAGTCCCATAAGTGCCTTCTAAACCAGGTATAACACATTGCAATCTAACAGCTTTGTACCCTTCGTTTCTTAGTTTTCTTAAATGGTCTAAAGTTTCATCTATATTTTGACCATAGGCGTGACCATATACTTTTATTTTTTCCCGACTCCTACCACCTAACAATTGATAAACAGGTAATCCTGCTGCTTTTCCTTTGATATCCCAAAGCGCCATATCAATACCTGCAATAGCAGTCATGGTTACTGGTCCCTTTCTCCAATAGCATCCTTTATACAGGTATTGCCATATATCCTCAATTTGAAAGGCATCTTTACCAATAAGACACGGTTTAACATGTTCTTCTAAATAAGCAACAACAGCCATTTCTCGACCATTTAGCGTAGCATCACCTAAACCATAAACACCATCTTCTGTTTCAATTTTTATTGTGACGAAATTACGCCCCGGGCAACATACAAAAATTTTTATGTCAGCTATCTTCATTTTTTTAATCTATTTTATGCTTCCTTTTTTATAATTAAATATTACATACTATTTAATTCATCCTCCAAAAATCAATTTAAGATGCTTTAGGTTTGGCACTCCGTCTTAACAAAAAGCCGATAGTACCAATAATCAACGCACAACACACAAACATCAATCTACCCCATAATGGATTTGGAATCAGAACCATCAACATAATTCCTGCGCTCATCACTAGCACCATACCGCCTAATTTGTTTCTTTGTTGACGGTCAAATTCATCCTGTTGATCATCTGCAAAAATGGGTCTTTGCAGGTCCTCGAAAAAGCGATGGGTTTCTAGTTTGTGATTGTCTTTCGCTTCATTGTAGAATAAGGAAGTTGCCCAGAAAAAACCACCAGTTATAAACACTTGGCCTGCAATTGTCAGAATTATATTCATGTCAACAATTTCACGACTAGTAAGCGTTTCAACACCAAACCATGAGACAAATACTTCCGCGGTAATAACATTATCAACCAACCAAGACACTAATAAACCAACTGCAATAGTTGCCCAAGGTGCCCATTTTGGTGTCCCTTTTATAATAATTCCCAATAACAGCGGCACCATCATTGGCATTTGTACCATAGTAGAAACCCTCATCATTAGCTCATATAAACTAAGTTCTTTAAGCGATGCGAAATACAGCGCAACAGCAATAACCCCTATCCCACTTATAAAGCTGACCAATTTACTGATGCGCAACATCTTCTTATCATCGGATTGTACTTTATTCCTCTTGGCGAGAAAAGGTTCGTAAATACTTCGGACGAAGATTCCGGCATTTTTGTTCAATGCCGAGTCCATTGATGACATAGATGCAGCAAAAAGTCCCGCCATTAGCAACCCTACAGTTCCTATGGGCATCGCATTACGGGCAAATACCAAGAAGACGGCATCAGCTGCCTTATTACCAAGTTGCGCATATTCCAAAGGAGCATCTGGGTAAAGTGTCGCCGCGACCCAAGGTGGGATAAACCAAATGATTGTTCCCACTCCCATTAAAGTCATAGCCAATAAGGCTGCTTTGCGGGCGTTAATCGAGTCTTTTGCACCGAGAAATCGAAACGAATCGTGAAGATTCATCATGGTTATAATTTGTTTTGGTAAAAAGAAGATAAAGGTGCCGAATAATATCAAAGGATAGTTCATATTCGGCCCTATGAGAAATCCGCCCGGAAAATTTTTAACTAAATTAACCGGACCGTCAATCATTACCAATGCCACCACCGCCGTAGCTACCGAAACAACGGCCACCACCAAAGTTTGAACGAAGTCTGAAGCAACAACCCCCCAGGCTCCTGATAGAACCGACACGAAAAGTACTGTCAAACCTATCGTAATGATGGTTATGCTCATATCTGCATCAAAAACGGCACTCGTAAATACCCCTAAGGCGTTCAACCACACACCGGCATTTATAAAGGAAAACACAATTAACGCCCAGGAAAAAAACAGCTCATTTTGAGGACCAAATCGTCTTTTTATTCCTTCTGTTGGGGTATCCACACGCATCTGTCTAAATCGATGAGCAAAATACGCCCATCCACAAAAAAACGCAAAGGTATTACCTATATATACGGCACAAATAGCAAAACCATCAGCAAACGCTTTTCCTGCAGCTCCTGTGAAAGTCACAGCCGAAAATTGTGCCATAAAAGCCGTTGAACCGACCATCCACCACAACATTCTTCCGCCACCGCGAAAATAATCACTGGTTGATTTGCTTGCCATTCGTGCAAACATCACACCAATGGCGAGAATCAAGATAAAGTACAGGCCAATTACGAGATAGTCATTAAACATGGTTTTGCCTTTTTATTGCAGATGCCGTACATCTTTCCAGTTGTCGTTTTTTCTTATTAAATCAATGAGTTGCTGGTATAGACTCCCTTCTTTGAAGGTTTGGTAAGGTTCAAATGGCTGACCATTAATGTCTTTCACAAATTCCCTAACCAAGTAATGCCAATTTCGCTCTGTATCACCATCAATTTTTGGTTGGTTTTCGAGAATATCTTTAGGCGTTTGAAGTTCTTCCCATTTATTGTTTTTCCACAAATAGAGTGGACCCCTGCCATAGTGGCCTTTAATGTAAATCGCGCCTTTAGTGCCATAGAACACAATGTGGTCTTCATTAAACCTCGGATTAAGCCCCCCGTGTTTGAACAATACAGAAACAGGTTTGGCTGCAAATTCACTTTCTAACTTAGCCAATACCGTATAGGACCATTCTACATTGCTCTCTCCCCATTTAAGTGAAGGGTCATTTAAGTCCTTGGGAATAAAATCCCTTCTTTTCTTAAAATTATGGACCCCTTCAATTATAGGTGCTTTACCCAAGTCGTCACGTACTTCACCTATAATTGATAGGATATTTTCACCGATTACGGAGGTGACAATCGATATCATGTGTGTAAAGTTGTTGTTCAAACGCCCGCCACCATCTTCTATTCGGTGCGACCAACCAAATGGAATGTCCCGCTCAAGATTAAAATGTGAGATGCATTCCACCTCCACTGGTTCACCTATAGCTGCTTCGGCAACCAATCGCTTTGCATGCTGAACACATGCCATATAACGAAAGCTTGATGCATAAGCGGTCTTTATGTTTTTCTCTTGAGCAAGTTCATGCAACTCTAATGCCGATGCTCCAGTAGCGGTCAGCGGTTTATCGCTAAATATATGACAGCCATATTCAATAGCCTGTTTAATCGGTTCGAAGTGCGCACCACCTGGGGTTGCAATAGAAACGATATCTGGTTGACAATCCTTCAAGGCCTGTTGCCAATCGGTTCCGGAATAAGGGATTGACATTTTTTTTGCCACTTCACTTACTACATTTGGCGTTCTGCCAACAATTCCGACTACATTAACACCGTAGGCTCTAAAGGCATCGGAATGGCCTTGTCCTGCAAATCCAGTACCTGAAATTAGGACTCTTAATTTTCTATCCATTAGTCTATATTTGAGTTTTTTCATAGACCAATTACTCCCCTATGGTGCTTTTTACAACACCAAAACCCCCAATGACATAAATGAATTTACTTGATTTCATCTGTTCAAATTTGTTGTTTTTCGTTGGTCAGATGGAATGCCCAGAATATCATTACGGTTGTTATCCTAATAATTTGACTATGGCATTTCAAACGTTATTGATTCTCCTGGTTTGAGCCCAATGGTTTCTTTGGTATTCCCATTTGTATAAAATCCTTGCAAATTTGCTTCGCTTAAAGATTGTAAAGTCAATCGATTATTATCTTGTTTTATCAAAACATCGACCTCGTGAGAAAACATGAATTGTATGTTCTTCAATTCCAATGTTTTTACTAAAAAAAACACTGAAAGATTTCCTTTGGTTAGCGAAGTTACTTTAGAACCATTAGTCTTCCAATTTGAACTATTTAAGTCCCATCCTTTCAGTTTTGGATTTGATTTGTCTTCATCTATTCTGTCGTCAAACATTTTAAAAGGAACAATTGCAGTCATAAAACTGAAAGCTGATTTGTTGCTTTTTGAAATCACGGCCCATTCTTTCCCTCTAGTTCCAAAAGTATTGACTGAATCTGTAGCGATTAATTGAAAAATGTCATTGCCTGAACCATCATCAAAAGTTGAACGTAATAGATTAGGGGCATGCTCCAAACTGTAATGTCCTTGCCAAACTTGATTGTAGGTGTGGGACTCATTCGATTTGAAATTGTCCTTTACAATCCAAAAATCATCTTTCAGGTATATAACCTGTCTGGAATATTGAACGCTAATATTTTCAAATCCGTTATGGCTTCCTATATAAACCTCTATGTCATCATTTGTTGTCCAAGCTATGGTTTTAGGTTGTGGTAAGAATTTGAATTTACCAAAACCACTACCTCCTTGATTGCCCGCATAACCTTTTCCTTGAAGTTCGTTATCAACCAAAGCCACATTTTTAACCATGGAGTTTTTAAAGAATTCTAAATCTTTTAATGAATATCTAACTTGGTAATTTGGTAAAATAACTTGCCCATTTGCCATGGCCTGCACACCAAGCATATCGCCATGTTGATGATCTGGTTTATCCTTGTCTAGTCCGTTATTAATTATCATCAGGTTATCGTACTTATTCCAACCTTGTCGCATAATGTAATAGCCTGTAGTTGGAAATATGACCGATTTAAAATCTGGTGTTTTTGATTCAATGTTACCAAGCATCTTTAATTGGGAATCACTTACATACCAAAACATTTTTTGCTCAACATAGTTATTGGCGAAATAACCCATTTCAGGATCTTCAAACAAGAGATATCCCAGTGTTAATGCACCCGATATGTCATTCTTTTCGGCCCAAGGAGGCGAAGTGTCATCAGAAAGTACGGGAGCCGATTTATCAGGGTAAGCAATTTTTGTTAAGGTTGTAAATAAGGATTTCAACTTGTTTTCCCAAAAGTCATTTACTTTAAGATTGCTGTTTTTTGCTAATTGATATACATAATAATAATTATCAATATCACTCATATGATAATGCACTGTTCGTTCAAATTGAAAACCATCATCATTTATTTCCTTATCTAAATGAGCTGCTAGTTGGTTCATAGCCAATTCATACCACTTGTCTGAATCTTTAAAATCTCTAAACAAAATTGAAATCATAGCTAAGGCAGACATGCCTCTGGTCTGGTGGTTTCCAGGTACAAATTCGGCATTGGTTTCATATAAATTGGCAGCATGCTGTAATAAAGTTGCAATGGTCAAAAGCTGGTCTCCGTCTGAATAATCTTTTTCACCCAAAAACATATTATGAATCTGTAACCAGTTCAATATGCGATATCCCGATCTAAAGGCTTCGTAAACCCCATTTCCATCTTCAATTATCTCATAATCTTCGGCCAATAAAGCAGCGTTTAAGGACTTTAATTGGTTTTTGAAATAGTTTAAATAATCAGGGTTTTTATTTTGATAGTTGTAATAGAAAGCAATGTCCACCATTTTATGTTGTCGTGCCAAATGCCGCAAGGCGTAGGCATTAACGGCTTCACCATTTTGGTAATTAAATGGTAGTTTCCATGTTGTGGAATCGGCAAATTTTGAAAGATGATCTAATGCTCTTTCAGAATGCCCAATTTCAGCTTCTGGATAAATGGAATTATAAGCATTAAATCGAGTTTCAAAATTTCTCCAATCATAAAAATAACGTTCAGAAAATTTCACTCGAAAATATTGTGCTAATTCGGTTTGGGTAATATTTTCACCACCTAAGGCTTCTTGTACTTCTGGTTTTAAATATTTAATTAGAATATTGGAATCGATGATTTGGTTTGAAGGAATATTTTGTGCAGATAAACTTTGCATTAAAACAACCCCACATATAAATATTACTCCTTTAACTACATCCATCTTATATTTTTTAATACATTAACTTCAACTTTAAATTTTGAACCACTTCGATTTTACCTGAATTTACAATGGTATTTTCTCCAGGTTCTTGACCTTTTTCACCCCATAAAATTGCGATGAGTTTTACAGGATTATTTTTAAAAATATTATTGGAAAATTCCACATTTACAATACCTCGGTTTTTAATTAGAATATGGTCTTTTTCAGCTTTACCGCAATTTGTGAATGTATTGCCTTGAAGCATTAAATTCCCTCCGATTGTCGATTCGTCATAGCCTCCACGATAATAATCTAACACTGCTTCTTGAACATTATCAAAAGTTGAATTGGTTATGGTAACAAACTCGGCATTGTAGTCGCCACCATCGTTGGTTTCTTTATTAAGCATGATACCGCGATCGCAATTCTTAATAACTGAATTTGCTACTGATACTGCATCGGCAAATGAACCTTTAGATACTTCCAATACACTTTTGAAATCCTTGATCTCTACATTATTAATAAATAAATTATAGGCTTTACTCATGTTTTTATCTAAAGTTGTAAAGGCGTTTTGAGATTTATTACCAGTTAGAACGACATCTTTTAAAATTAAATGTCCTTTAGGATGGATTTCAAATGCTGTTTTTTCTGAAGAAAACACCAATTCTGACCTTTGGTTTTTATCGTTTGAGGCTATAGTAATTTTTTTATCAATTATTAAAGAGGTATTTAAATTATAGACGCCATTTGATAGTAAAATAAGATCGCCAGAATGTGCTTTTTTAAGCTGAGTAACAAGTTCTTCAGTAGTTGAAACATTAAATGTTTCGGTCTCTGATTTTTCTTTATTTTCCTGAAACCAATTGGTTCCGTATTTTGCTTTATCCATTAAAACCGTGTTGTCTTTTACAGGATTTACAATAGCACCAATACTATTGCTTTCAGAAGTTCTAGGATTTCCGAAGAGGTCTTTCGTAATATTTTCAAAAGCGAAACCTGCATAGACATCGGTCATGTTTTCATTTAGAACAAATAAATCA
>JBBKXS010000353.1:0-4320 GCA_037969605.1 Flavobacteriaceae bacterium | reverse complement strand
CATATACAGCTCAGGTTCCAAAAATTCGGCCTTTATAGCTGGATCGGTTTGAAGCAAAAGCTTAGCGTCCTCAATGGTAGGAACATCTAAAATAAAAATTCCCCTATATGCTTTTTCGTTTTTTTCCATTGGTCCAGCAACAATCATTTTCCGTTCCTTTACCAAACGTACGATATTGTTCAAATGACCAGCAAAACAACTGTCAATCAACACCTTATCCGTAGATTGGTTTTTTCCTGACTTGAGCAAGACAAGCACAAAGTTTTTCATACCATAGTCATCTGCACCCAGTTTGGTTGCTAGCTTTTGATCATAGTTTGGGTTTGTTTTTTGAGCCAATATGGAGGTTGTTGAAAGGCATATTGCTAAAATAATCAAAGGATGTTTCATATTATTTAGGTGTTACATTTATATCATTTTAAAATCCAATAGAAGTTCTCCTTCAATAGTAGCTTGGATATGGTCATTTTTAAATATTTGACCTGTACCTGAAGCTGGTGTTCCTGTAAAAATTAAATCACCTTCTTCTAAAGTCATGAATTTAGAAATAAATACAATAATTTCTGAGAAATTGTAAATCATTAAATCGGTAGAACCCAATTGAACTTGTTTTCCGTTAATTTTTAAATTGAAATGAATGTCATTTAGATTTTGAAATTCAGAAACTGACTTAAATAGAGAAATTGGCGCAGCACCATCAAAACCCTTTGCCAAATCCCAAGGTCCTTTTGATTCTCTACATAAGTCCAGAACATCTTTTGCAGTAAAATCAATACCTATCCCTATTTCGGAAATGTAGCCGTTGGCATCTTCTATCTTAATATTTTTACCCGTTTCACCTATTTTGATGACCAATTCAACCTCATATCTTAAGTCTGTTGTAAAAGAAGGAATGGGCACGTTGCGATTACCTGTCACTAAACTCGATTCAGGTTTTGAAAAAATAATTTGTTGTCCACTTTTATTGGCACTTATTTCTTCTTTGCTGTTTACATAATTTTTTCCAATGGCAAGAATTTTCATAATATGTTTTTAAGTTATTTAAATTTATGGCTTAAGCAATAAAGAATTCTTATAAAGCTAGTAATCAGTTTTCGCTTATTTTTAATATTTCATTTTTAGTTTGAGGTATCTACATGTGGGTTTTTGGTGTTTTATTTAATTACGAAAATAGTAAAAAGGATAAAGCTATGGTTCCGTTTATAGAATTTCCCAAAAAATTTATGTGAAAATCGACTTGAAGTGAATCCAATATAAGAATTCATTTTTCAAATTTAAAACTGACTAAAAGTCACGGGGTTTTTCAATAAAAAAAGACATCTTGTCTTCTACTTGGTCTTGGTAAGGTTATTGATTTTCAACAGTTGAAAGAAATAATATACGGTTATGAACATAAATAATTATACCATAAAATCACAGGAAGCCATTCAGCAAGCACAGCAGCTTGCTCAAGGATTCGGTCATCAACAGATAGAAAATGAGCATATTTTTAAAGCCATTTTTGAAGTTGACGAAAATGTATTGCCATTTATTCTCAAAAAACTGAACGTCAACGTTCCTTTATTACGACAAGCTTTGGACAAACAACTGGAAAGTTTTGCAAAAGTTACTGGGGGTGACATCATGTTTTCACAAGAAGCAAGCAAAAGCCTTAATGAGGCTTCCATTATAGCTAAAAAAATGAAGGATGACTTTGTTTCCATTGAACAATTAATACTTGCTGTTTTTAAATCGAACAGTAAGATTGCACAAATGCTCAAAGACCAAGGCGTAACTGAAAAGACATTAAGTGCCAGTATCAATGAACTGCGAAAAGGTGAAAAGGTAACGTCTCAAAGTCAGGAAGAAACTTATAATGCTTTAAACAAATATGCCAAAAACTTAAACCAATTGGCAAAAGATGGAAAACTGGATCCCGTTATTGGTCGTGATGAAGAAATACGACGTATTCTTCAGATTTTATCTCGTCGTACCAAGAACAATCCTATTTTAGTCGGCGAACCCGGAACAGGTAAGACCGCCATTGCTGAGGGTTTAGCACACCGTATTGTTGATGGTGATATTCCTGAAAATTTAAAGGACAAACAAATTTTTGCCTTGGATATGGGCTCCTTAATTGCTGGGGCTAAATACAAAGGGGAGTTTGAAGAACGCTTAAAAGCAGTCATTAAAGAAGTGACTACCAGTGAGGGAGATGTTGTTTTGTTTATTGATGAAATCCATACGCTTGTTGGTGCAGGTGGTGGCCAAGGTGCCATGGATGCCGCAAACATCTTAAAACCTGCTTTAGCTAGAGGTGAATTACGCGCTATTGGAGCAACTACCCTTGATGAATATCAAAAATATTTTGAAAAGGACAAAGCTTTAGAAAGACGTTTTCAAAAAGTAATGGTCGACGAACCAGATACCGAAAGCGCTATTTCCATTCTTCGAGGTATCAAGGAAAAATATGAAACCCATCATAAAGTCCGCCTTAAAGATGAGGCTATAATTGGTGCTGTAGAATTATCTGAACGCTATATTACCAATCGGTTTTTACCTGATAAAGCTATTGATTTAATGGACGAAGCCGCTTCAAAATTACGTATGGAAATCAATTCCAAACCAGAAGAACTGGATGTTTTGGATAGAAAGATCATGCAGTTGGAAATTGAAATTGAAGCCATTAAAAGGGAGAAAGATGAAAGTAAGTTAAAAACCCTACGTTCCGATTTGGCCAATATTAAAGAACAACGGAATACTATTTTTGCAAAATGGAAAAGTGAAAAAGATGTGGTCGACAACATTCAGTCTACAAAAGCAAAAATTGAAGACTTTAAACTGGAAGCAGAAAAAGCCGAACGTGAAGGTGATTATGGAAAGGTCGCTGAAATTCGATACGGAAAGATTAAAGAAGCTCAGGAACTGCTTGAAAAGCTCCAAAGCGAATTACAAAAAAATCAATCAGGTCATTCTTTGATCAAAGAAGAAGTGACTTATGATGATATCGCCGAAGTAGTGGCCAAATGGACAGGAATTCCTGTAACAAAAATGCTTCAAAGTGAACGCGAAAAACTATTGAAGTTGGAAGCTCATCTTCATAAACGTGTAGTCGGACAAGAGGAAGCCATAGTTGCGGTGAGTGATGCCGTAAGGCGCAGTCGTGCAGGATTGCAAAATCCAAAAAAGCCAATTGGTACCTTTTTATTTCTCGGGACAACTGGAGTTGGTAAAACAGAATTAGCAAAAGCTTTAGCAGAATATTTGTTTGACGATGAAAATGCCATGACCCGTATTGATATGAGTGAATACCAAGAAAGCCATGCCGTAAGCCGATTGGTCGGAGCACCTCCAGGATATATAGGCTATGACGAAGGAGGTCAATTGACCGAAGCAGTAAGACGTAAACCTTATTCGGTGGTCCTTTTGGATGAGATTGAGAAAGCGCATCCTGATGTGTTTAATATTCTATTACAAGTGTTGGATGAAGGCCATTTAACAGACAATAAAGGGCGTCTTGCAGATTTTAAAAATACCATCATTATCATGACCTCTAACCTTGGAAGCCAAATTATTCATGAGCGTTACGAGGCTACAAAGGATATAGATTCAGCTATGGAAGCTGCTAAACTAGATATCTTGGTGTTATTAAAACAAAGTGTGAGACCAGAATTCTTAAACCGTATTGACGACATTATCATGTTCACACCATTAACAAAGGCTAATATTATTGACATTGTTGGTTTGCAGTTAAAAAGTTTAACCAAAATGCTTAAACAACAAGGCATTACTTTTGATGCCACCGATGAGGCCATTATGTATCTAGCTGATAAAGGTTACAATCCCGAATACGGAGCTAGACCTGTAAAACGTGTTATTCAAAAAGAAGTGTTGAACGAATTGAGCAAAGAAATCCTTTCAGGAAACGTGACCACTGATAGTATCATTTTATTGGATTCCTTTGGGGAAAAATTAGTATTTAGAAATCAAGACAATTTTATCACCGAAAAAGTGTAATTCACTGTAACAAAATAGTTCGATAACAGTCTTTAAATTGGTTGGTTAGGTAAAAGCAGCACAAGTCATTTCGGAAAACATTCGGGCGATGCGTGTTGCTTTTTTTGTTAAAAATATCCTTAAATATAGCCTTTCAAACAATAAATCTTTAAAATACGCATTACCTATATAGAAATTAATTCTTAAATTTGAAATGCTATTGATTTTCCCAAATTACTATAGAAATTAAATTAATTTTCCCTCACAAATTATTATTGAGGGATACGTAATTGTTTAATATTTAAAAACCTACTTTAAAAAATGGATGTAAATTCATACATAGAC
>JBBKXS010000352.1:0-2834 GCA_037969605.1 Flavobacteriaceae bacterium | reverse complement strand
ATTATTAGGCTTTCCTTTTTTTGCTATTAATTCAACAAATTACTTAGAGGGATTAATTAATTTTTGTTGACAATTCAAATGTAAATAATGGGAATGACTTTTAGTTACGGTAAAACCGCAAACCTGATGTGGAAAAACCGTACTATTCAGTAATAAAGAGCGATTGGGAGAAAATTTTTAAATAAAAAAATGAGTTTTTTTAAGATTTAATTTATAGAAATCCTTTATTTCTGGCTTCTTCAAGGAGTGTTTCGTCCTTTCCGTCTTCTACTGAAAACAATAATTTCATCTGTTTTTTTCGTTTCTCAATAGCACTCATCGATAAATCTATATGCTCTTTTAAGCTTCTAGTTTTTATGCCCTGGGAAAGCAAATGAAGAATTTTACGGTTAATCTCATCTATATAAATGTCGCTAGTTACAGACTTTCGCAGAAAATTACTAACCGTACTGCTGTAATATGGAGGTGAGTACATAATATGCTGAAAGGCCTCAGCAAGTTCGCTAGAAGTTAAATCACTTTTGATTAAAAATCCATCTGGACTGATCTCTTTAATTATATTGTGTATCCGATAGGATTCATTGAACATTGTTAAAATAATGATCTTTGCATCAGGCAAGATTTCCCGTGCAATTAAAGCAAGGTCTTCACCAGAATTTATAGTCCCATCAGCAGAACTTGGAAGACTAATATCAAAAAAACAAACATCATAAGGTTTTTCTTTTGATGCTTTTTGCATCAATTGGTTAGCCGCGTCACAAGTATTAGCAGTATCTATTAATAATGTCTGATCATCTTTTTTTGTTGCCATCAAGGTGTTTTGATAGCCTTCAATAATAATTGGATGATCATCAACCATCAAAATATGTATGTGCTGCATTATATTTTAATTAGACTGGTATGGAATATTGATAGTTATTGTTGTTCCCTTATTAATTTCAGAATCGAAATTAACTTTACCTCCAAAATCATCAATTCTTGAGCGTATATTTTTAAGACCTATACCTTTTTTACTCTTATGGATATCGAATCCTTTACCGTCATCGGAGATGTTCAAGCAAATTACGCTATTTTTTGGATAAAAACTAATATTTACGATAGAGGCGTCGGCATGTTTATAGATGTTTTGAAGCGATTCTTGTATAATTCTATAAATATTGATTTTAGTTTTATTGGAAAGGTCTTCCCAATTGATATGATCATCATGATTAAACTTGAACTTAAGTTGATAAGCTTCGGTTTGTTTTTCTATTAACTCAGTTATGATATTCATAAAACCAGATCCAGAAACAAAATCGGTATTTAAATCATGAGATATTTTTCTAATGTCCTCTTCAATAATTTTTAAATCTGAAATATAGTTCGATCTCTTTTCTACGGCATCTTTACTTTCGCTAAAATTTAAGCTGTCTAAACTTAATCGTGTTCCAAACAATCGTCCTAAAATGCCATCATGCAGTTCTTGTGAAAAACGCTTCTTTTCATTTGATCTGGCTTCATCAACTTTATCTTGCTGGGAGAGCATAAGATTATATATTTCTTCATTGGCTAACTGTTGGTCCTGCTTGAATTTTAATTCTTTGTTTTTGGAACGTTGTGTTATAACAATATATAAAAGCACTAATGTTAGTACCAAACCAATGGAAAGCCCTAACAACCACAAACGTTCACGAGTTATACGCTCGTTTTCGCGTTCAATTTCATCTGTCTCAAAGGCAATTCTGGCAAATTTATTTCTGGCCGACCGCTCATTAAATAATAAACTATCACTTAACCTGATATGCTCATTCAAATATTTTTTACCGTCTTCTCCCTCATTTAATTCTGATAGAATCAACATGGATTCTAATAGGATATCAGTATCTGAAATTTCCTTCGAAAGTTTATAAGATTGTTCAGCATAGCTTAAGGCATTATCCTTTTGATTTATTCCATTATAAAATTTTGCTAAATCTATTGATACTGCCAATTTTGTAATTTGATCTTGAAGACTATCACTAATTTTATAAGCCTTTTTCAACATTTGCTCTATATTATTGTAGTCGGTGTCCTTAGCTTCGTATTTAGTGAAGGCAATGTTGTCTAAAATCAGTGCATAAAATGTTGGGTCGTTTTCAAATAGTCCCTTTGCATTTAGAATATTTTTATAGAGATCAAGTGCTTTTTTGAAATTTTTTAATTTTCTATAAACTGAGGCTTGATTATTTTTAGAATATAAACGATTGTAATAACCATTAGTCATCTTATCACATACCTCCAATGCCTTTTGGTAATATTCAATAGCATTATCATAATGTTTTAATTCATGAGAAATATTTCCTAATTGATTGTATAAAATCCATTGCCTGTTAAGATTAGTTTCTGTTCGAGATAATTTCTGTATCAATTTTAATGCTTGTACAGTACTTTCCTCACTGCCAACATAATCCTTTTCTTTCCATTGTATATTCGCAAT
This sequence comes from Flavobacteriaceae bacterium, assembly GCA_037969605.1. Classification (GTDB taxonomy): domain Bacteria; phylum Bacteroidota; class Bacteroidia; order Flavobacteriales; family Flavobacteriaceae; genus Geojedonia. Next base: position 379 of record JBBKXS010000352.1, on the reverse strand, counting down.
ACTACCTAATATTGAAGCCTGACTGCTAATATCGTTTAATAGCTCATAAACTTTCAAAGCTTTGGTATAAAAATAATATGCACTATCATTTTGCTGGTTATGATGATGATACCAAGCTAAATTATTATTGGCTATAGCAATTACCAATGAATCTTTTAATTTTATGGCCAATTCTAAATTTTCATAATTCACCTCTCGAAAAGGTTCATAATTCCCTGACATTAAGTATAAAAACGATAAGTTTCTATTATTTAAAACAGTAGTGGTATCAATGTCAAGATTCGAAGATAATGTAGTTGCTTTTTCGGCCAGTTTTATTCGTTCTTCATAACTTAAATTAATGTCTTTTGATAAATTTCTATAGTGTATAACACTATCT
>JBBKXS010000351.1:0-8847 GCA_037969605.1 Flavobacteriaceae bacterium | reverse complement strand
GTTCTTGTTGTGGAATCGTAATGGTCCCTCGCCATAACCATGGCCATATAATTGCTCATGGAACCACCTGAAGCAAATGTGCCATCACTTTGATTTCCATACCCAATCATGTCACAAATTTTATGCAATACGGCTTTCTCTATGCCCACTTGCGGACCCGCAACTTTATAAGTGTACATACTATTGTTGAGCATTACTGCCAATAAATCACCAAGGGTTGCTTTGCTTAATCGACCACCAAACAATTGATTAAAAAATGAAGTAGAGGCTGTTTTTGGTGTGCTTTTAATAAGGTCCAATAATGTTTTTTTAAAATCTTCGTCTAAAGTTGGGTGTTCACTGAGAGAAAGGTCTAAGGTTTCATATAGTTTATTGGTTGCGATGGGTTTTGCTACTGGATGTTTTTGTTCTTCATCCAGAAGAATGTCGACCAACTCGTTGAATAATTTTAAATCCTTGTGCATAATTTTTTGCCTACTTGGTTTGCAAATTTATTTTTATTTTTAGGAATACCTTTTATATTGTGTAAATTAAATCAGCTTATTTTGAATTCTATAAACACTGTTCAGGAATTAATACAGCAATTGTCTGAATCTTCCAAAGATAATTACAATTTTGTATTACAAAATTTAGGTATTGAAAGGCAGTCCCTCTCAAAATATGAACATTGGTCCAAAGCCAACTATCTCAGAAATGGCATTTATAAAGATGAGCGTTTTGAAATTATTTTATAGTGCTGGGAAAAAGGTCAAGAAACCTCTGTGCATTGTCACGGTGGTGAAGAATGCTGGATGTACGTTATTGAAGGTGAACTGGAAGAAATATTTTATGTTAAAGATGCCGACAATACTTTGATCCAGACCAAATCGCAAAAACTTTTTGTATCAAAATCATCTTATATCAACGATTTATTGGGATTACATAAATTGAAAAACAGTTTTGAAGGTCGAAGTTTAAGCTTGCACATTTATGCAAAACCTATTTTGGAATGTAGTTATTATGACGAAACCTATAGAATGTTCAAGACTAAAACTTTATCTTATGATACCTTCAATGGAACGCCCTACACTTCAGAAGTATTAATTAGAAATATTAACTGAAGACGCTTCTCCCAATCCAATCAACCGATCATACCTGGCTCCTAAATCTCTGTAATACACCAAGACTTTATAATTGTTTTCAGTTTGATAAAAATTTCCGCTAATGGCACCTTCATCCAAATTGCCATCTGCATCAACAAGCACATATTTATAATTATAAAATCCTTGTTTGAGTTTAAATACGGATTCATAATGGCCACTTCGAGGATTAAAAGCCATTTTATTAGCTTCATTTAAGGCATAATTGTTGAAATTTCCATAGACATAAATATCACTTCCATCAGTAAGTTCTGGGTACAGTAACGAAAAATGGATCATGGTATAATCGGCTTCTATGGAAACATTGTCAGCATCAAGTGTGGTAATTAAAAAATTACCATTAATATCTGGATTATAGGTATACGGTCTATTAGCGCGTTCAATATTAGTAAATAAATAATTGTGATAAATATCCTGCAAATCAATAAACTGGACCCCAACATTGGCGGCCCTTACATCCTTATTTTCAAAAAACAGATATTCGTTTCCTGCCCAAAAACTGGATTCGGTGGTGTATTTGTATATCAGTTGATTGCCCAAAGTATATTGAGGTTTGAGATCGGATATGGCTGTGTTTAAATTGTTATTCTGTACTACTAAGGTTTTTATAGTCTCCAACGGATTATTAAAGTTGATACTGTTGGTTGAGATTACAAAGTCTACAGTTTGTTTTTCGTTTATGGATTTTACATCCCTAGAACGTTTTATGGTAACGCCTACATTTACAAGGTCTTCATAGATCATGAATTTTCTTGAAAACACCAATGAGTTGTTGTCATCGTAAATGGAAATGAGATAATTGCCGCTTTTTAATAAACCTCTGGTCTGATCGTTAGGAATGGTGAGTTTATAATGGGAATAAATTTGATAGGTATTAAATGAATTTTGATATTCCCTAATGCGTTGGTTGTCAAACCCTCTTAAATATTCCGATTTTACTAATGGTGTTCGCGTCCAATCGAAATTATAGTGCTCAATCACATAGTAATAATCTTCTTCATTTCCGTTAAGGGCATCAAACTCCAAAACCATAGGATCACCCAATCGTAAAATAGGTAATTGACTTTCATTGGTAAAACCTTTAAAGGTTATGGTTTTAATATATTCTGGAGGATTGGTTTCTGCAATCTGACCAAAACTTAAAATTGGAATCAGAATAAAAAACAGTCCCTTTTTGTGAAGTTGTATCATTAATCAATGAATTAGAAAGGTAAAGATAAACAAAATTTGTGCCTGTTTTTTTTAGTTGTTAAAGACTCATAAATTTCTATTACAATTATTATAAAACTGTTTTATTAATTTGTAAATTTGCCTCGATTTTTAATTCACTTAAAAATTGTAATCGCATTTTTACTATTAACAAATAGAGATAACTAATATGTCAAACGACATTAAGATTAAAAAAGGTCTCGACATAAAACTTAAGGGTGAAGCCGAAAAGGCAATTGAAAATGCTGTCATAAGCAATTTTTTCACTTTGAGACCTGAAGATTTCCATGGAGTTACACCTAAATTAATTGCAAAAGTTGGAGCCAAAGTAAAGGCTGGTGAACCTGTTTTTTATGACAAATCTAATGAAGCTATTCAATTTGTTTCACCAGTTTCAGGTGAAGTTATTGATATTGACCGTGGAGCAAAAAGAAAAATTTTAGCTATTAAAATTCAAGCCGACAAAGAACAAGTTTACCAAGATTACGGCAAACTTGATGTCGTTAAGGCAAAGGCTGAAGATATAAAAAACCATTTATTGACTAGTGGTTGTTGGGCATTTGTCAAACAACGCCCTTACGATGTCATTGCAGATCCAAACAAATTACCAAAAGCCATCTTTATTTCGGGTTATGCGTCGGCGCCTTTGGCTGCCGATTTAGATTTTACCCTACAAGGTAAAGAGCCTGAATTGCAAGCGGCAATTAATGCCTTAGGTAAACTTACAGAGGGCCAAGTACATGTTAGCGTCAATAAAAAAGGAAACTCTCCTTTAGCTAGTTTAACTGGGATTACTTTACATAAAGTTTCTGGACCGCATCCTTCAGGTAATGTGGGTACACAAATAAACAAAATTGACCCTATTAACAAAGGTGAAGTTGTTTGGACCGTAAATCCACAAGATTTAGTAATTATTGGCGAATTGCTGTTAACTGGAAAATTCAATGCCGAACGTATTGTGGCATTGGTTGGTTCTTCAGTTAAAAAACCGAGATATTTTAAAACTAAAATAGCCTGTGAAGTGGCATCGATGATTTATGATAACGGTGTTGATAAAAGTGAAGATATCCGTATTATTTCAGGTGATGTCTTAACTGGGATCCAGATAAAACCAGATGGCTCTTTAAGGTATTACAGCAATACCATTACAGTGATACCAGAAGGTCATGATTACGAGTTTTTTGGTTGGAACAAACCAGTTTTCAACAAAGTTTCAATTACAAGAGCCTTTACGTTTTCATGGCTGACACCAAATAAGAAGTACGAACTCAACACCAATACTAATGGAGAGCACCGTGCTTTTGTGGTTACTGGGGTTTATGAAGAAGTATTTCCGTTGGATATTTACCCAATGCAAATCTTGAAAGCATGTATGTATAAAGATTTGGACGAGATGGAAGCTTTGGGAATGTACGAGGTTGCTCCAGAAGATTTTGCATTGACTGAGTTTGTTTGTGTTTCTAAACAACCACACCAAAAAATAATTAGAGAAGGTTTAGACTTAATGCTTAAAGAAATAGGATAATGGGAATTAAGAGAACACTACATTATTATAAATTGAAGTTTAGACATACCAAAATGGCCCCCGCATTTAATGCGCTTCACACATTTTTGTATTTACCAGACGAAGTTACCCATAGAGGCACTCATATTAAAGCTGCTGATGATTTGAAGCGAACCATGAATACCGTAATCATGGCTTTAATACCGTGTTTAATTTTTGGAATGTTCAATGCAGGATATCAGCATTATTTGGCATTAGGTGAAATTAACCCAGCAGATGGTTTTTTAGGCTCGTCATTTTGGACCATGAACAATTTAATTATTGGTCTTTGGAAAGTGTTGCCATTGGTGATCGTGTCTTATGGTGTTGGATTGGGAATAGAATTTTTATTCGCTGTAATTAAAAAGCACGAAGTAGAAGAAGGTTATTTGGTAACCGGGATGTTAGTGCCTTTAATTGTACCGGTTGACACACCGCTTTGGATGTTGGCTGTTGCAGTGGCATTTGGAGTTGTGATTGGAAAAGAGGTGTTTGGAGGTACTGGAATGAATATTCTAAACCCTGCCCTTACCATTAGAGCCTTTTTATTCTTTGCATATCCAACATGGATGTCAGGAGATAAGGTTTGGGTACATGGTGCGGTTGAACGTTCAAATCAAATAACTGCTGGTGCAAACGTTGATGCTATATCGGGAGAAACTATTTTAGGTGGTTTAGCACAGGGCAAAGATTTAGGATACACTATTTGGGATATGTTCTATGGGCTTATTCCGGGTTCGGTTGGAGAGACTTCAACTTTATTGATATTGTTGGGAGGGTTGTTTTTAATCTTCACCAAAATTGGAAGCTGGAGAATTATTTTGACTTCTGTTTTGGGCGCGATTGCCATGGGATTAATTTTTAATTTGGTTGTCGACCAACAATGGATCACCGAAGGTAGTAAGTTTTACGGCTTAATGAATACCCCATATTGGCAGCACTTGCTGATTGGTGGTTTTGCTTTTGGTACTGTGTTTATGGCGACAGATCCCGTGACGGCTTCACAAACCACTAGAGGAAAATGGATTTATGGTTTTTTAGTCGGATTTATTTCGATCATGATTCGGGTATTTAATCCGGCATATCCAGAGGGTGTGATGTTAGCCATTTTATTAATGAATGTCTTTGCACCAACTATCGACCATTATGTGGTTAGAGGCAATGTAAATAAAAGATTAAGAAGAGTAAAAGTTAAAACAGCTTAAGATTATGAATAACAAAACAGATTCTAACGCATATACCATTCTGTTCGCTATTGGGATGGTTATTTTGGTAGGCTCGTTGTTGGCATTTGCAGCATCATCTTTAGAGCCTACTATTTCAGAGAATAAACGCTTAGAAAAGCAGCAGAATATCTTGTACGCTATGGGTATTAACGAAAATGATGAGACTAATGCCAATTTCGTTTCTACAGCTGTAGCACCTCAGTTGTTCAAACAATATATTACAAGTCAGTTGGTTATTCAAGATGGTAAAGTCCTTGAGGATGATCAAGCTTATCTTATCGATGTAAAAAAGGAAAAAGCCATGGCAAAGGATGCTTCTTATGCGAGACGCTTACCCTTGTTTGTAGGAAGCATAGAAGGGAAAACATATTATGTTGCTCCAATATATGGAAAAGGCTTATGGGATGCCATTTGGGCTTATGTTGCTATTGATGAAAACATGGTAGTTCATGGTGCATATTTTGATCATAAAGGAGAAACACCTGGTTTAGGAGCTAACATAAAACAGCGGTTTTTCATGGACGATTTTATTGGCGAGCATTTATTGGATGAAGCAGGGAATTTTAAAGGGATTACAGTATCAAAAAGCAATGCTGATCCTGTTAATAACAATAAAACGGATAATGAAGTAGATGCTATTGCAGGTGCTACCATTACTGGAGACGGTGTTACCGCCATGATAAAAAGTGACTTAAAGCTATATGTGCCTTATTTTAAAAATTTAAAAAACAACTAATCTATGGGACTTTTATCTAAAAAAGACGTCAAGTTAATAACCGACCCACTAGCCGATAATAACCCAATTACCATACAGGTATTAGGTATTTGTTCGGCATTGGCAATTACTGCAGAATTAGAAGCATCTATTGTGATGGCTGTTTCCGTATTGTTTGTGCTAGGTGCTGGTAATGTGGTGATTTCATTGATGAGAAACATCATTCCAAGTAAAATTAGAATTATCGTCCAATTAGTAGTTGTTGCGGCTTTAGTAATTATTGTGGATTTGGTTTTAAAGGCCTTTGCCTACGAATTAAGTAAAACACTTTCGGTGTTTGTAGGATTGATTATTACCAACTGTATTATTATGGGGCGTTTTGAAGCCTTTGCTTTAGCAAATGGCCCATGGAGGTCCTTTCTAGATGGCATTGGTAATGCAGCAGGATATGGTGTCATTCTAATAATTGTAGGATTCTTTAGAGAGTTATTAGGCTCTGGAACCTTATTAGGGATGAGGGTGTTAGGTGATTCTATCGAAAAAACAGGACTGTATGCTATGGGTTATGAAAATAATGGATTTATGTTATTGTCGCCAATGGCATTAATTGTGGTTGGTATAATTATTTGGATACAGCGCAGTAAAAATAAGGTATTAATTGAAGATTAAAATAGTCGTGAGCTGCTAGATTTGAGAATTGAAACTTCTCAACACTAATCACTCAAAACGCAATTCTAAAACATATGGAACATATAGAATTATTTTTTAAATCAATATTTATAGACAACATGGTGTTTGCTACATTCCTTGGTATGTGCTCTTATCTTGCGGTCTCTAAAAAAGTATCCACCGCAGTTGGTCTTGGTGCTGCTGTAATATTTGTATTGGCCATTACAGTACCCCTAAACTGGTTATTGGATCAGTATATTTTGCAACCGGGTGCATTATCGTGGCTAGGTGAGGAGTTCGCTACATACGATTTGAGCTTTTTATCCTTCATTATGTTTATTGCCACCATTGCCACCATGGTACAATTGGTAGAGATAGTGGTTGAAAAATTTTCACCAGCCTTGTATAATTCATTAGGTATTTTCTTGCCCTTAATTGCAGTAAACTGCGCCATATTAGGAGGTTCATTATTCATGCAGTCTCGTGAAATTCCAACTTTAGGTTTAGCCTTTAATTACGGTATCGCTTCTGGTATTGGTTGGTTTTTAGCCATTTTGGCGATTGCAGCCATTAGAGAAAAAATTAGATATTCTAATGTACCACCTGCATTACGCGGATTGGGTATAACCTTTATCATTACAGGACTTATGGCGATTGGATTTATGAGCTTTGGCGGAATGTTAACTGGAGGCGATGATGAAGCCAAAACAGAACCTGTCATGGCCGTGCATGATGAACCCATTCAAACGGAAACTTTGGATACCAAAGAAATTACTGAAAAAGAGTTAGCTAACAATACAAAAGTAGATGAGTAACATGATATTAGCAGCAGGGACATTAGGAACCATTTTAGCAACTGTCGCGGCATTTTTAGTAGTCACACTTTTATTGGTCGCCTTATTATTATTTGTAAAACAAAAATTATCCCCTTCAGGGCCAGTTAAGATAACAATCAATGGTGAAAAGGAAATTGAAGTAGCTTCTGGAAGCAGTTTACTTTCTACTTTGGGTAATTCAAAAATATTTTTGCCTTCTGCCTGTGGAGGAGGTGGAACCTGTATTCAATGTGAATGCCACGTATTGGCAGGTGGAGGTGAAGCATTACCAACTGAAACACCTCACTTTACCCGTAAAGAATTAAAACATGGTGCACGTTTGGCTTGTCAGGTCAAAGTAAAACAGGACATGGAAATTACCATTCCTGAGGAAGTATTTGGAATCAAAAAATGGGAAGCCACCGTAGTGCGTAATTATAATGTTGCTTCATTTATCAAGGAATTTGTAGTTGAGATTCCAGAAGATATGGGCTACAAAGCAGGTGGTTATATTCAAATTGAAATACCACCTTGTGAAATTAAGTTTTCCGATATGGATATTACGGCGCATCCGGAAGAGCATGAAACACCAGATAAATTCCAAGCAGAATGGGATAAATTTAAACTTTGGCCTTTAGTAATGAAAAATACCGAGACGGTAGAGAGAGCGTATTCCATGGCTTCTTATCCTGCTGAAGGACGTGAAATTATGCTCAACGTGCGTATTGCGACACCTCCATTTGATAGAGCAAAAGGAGATTGGATGTCTGTAAATCCAGGGATTGCTTCTTCTTATATATTTAATCAAAAAAAGGGTGATAAGGTCATTATTTCTGGACCTTATGGAGAATTTTTTATTAACGAATCCAAATCTGAAATGTTATATGTAGGTGGCGGTGCAGGAATGGCGCCAATGCGTTCACATTTATACCAATTATTCAGAACTTTGAAAACGGGTAGAAAAGTATCCTATTGGTATGGAGGACGTTCAAAACGTGAGTTATTCTATTTAGAACATTTTGAAGCTTTGGAACGCGATTTCCCTAACTTTAAATTTTACTTGGCATTGTCGGAACCTATGCCAGAAGACAATTGGAAAGTTAAAACTGATATTAATGCCCCTGGAGATGGTTTTGTGGGCTTTATCCATAATTGTGTTATTGACAATTATTTAAGCAAGCACGAATCGCCTGAAGATATTGAACTGTATTTCTGTGGGCCACCATTAATGAACAAAGCGGTTCAAAAAATGGGTGAAGACTATGGTATTCCAGATGAGCACATAAGATTTGATGATTTTGGAGGTTAGGTCATGATTTGTCATGCTGAACTTGTTTCAGCATCTTTGTAAATTAAAAAACCTGACAAATTTGTCGGGTTTTTTAATTTAAGTTCGAATTAAATGAGTACTACTTCTAATGGATATTTCGGCCTACTATTTTCAAATTCAAACAAATTGGAATAATCCATCACATTGTCAACGTCGTCAAGCTTGCACAGAAAAGCAACAGTTTCACAAAGTCCATTAAAC
>JBBKXS010000350.1:0-12799 GCA_037969605.1 Flavobacteriaceae bacterium | reverse complement strand
TACTTACAGCATAAAGCTTAAAGCATATTGCATCTTTATAATAAATCTCTAGGGTCGGTAACAACTCCAGTTATTGCAGCCGCAGCAGCCACTAAAGGACTTGCTAAAAGGGTTCTAGAGCCTGGGCCTTGTCGCCCTTCAAAGTTCCTATTGGATGTGCTCACCGCATATTTGCCTGCTGGTATTTTATCATCATTCATGGCCAAACATGCCGAACAACCTGGTTGCCTCAATGAAAAACCAGCTTCGGTTATGATATCTAAAATTCCTTCTTCCTTAATTTTCTCTTCCACTTCATGTGATCCAGGGACTAACCAAGCGGTTATGTTATCCGCTTTTTTCTTCCCTTTAACTATAGATGCAAAAGCCCTAAAATCTTCAATCCTACCATTGGTACAACTTCCAAGAAACACATAATCTACTCTTTTGCCTATCATAGCCTCATTTTCTTCATAACCCATATAAGCCAAAGAATTTTTATAGGAAGCTACCCCACCCTCAACTTTATTGGCATTTGGAATGTGTTTTGAAATTCCCATACCCATACCTGGATTGGTTCCATAGGTAATCATGGGTTCTATATCGGTTGCATTGATTGTTATTTCTTTATCAAAGGCCACATCTGGATCTGTTTTTAAGGTTTTCCAATAGGCAACTGCTTTATCCCAAGCCTCTCCTTTTAACGATAAAGGTTTCCCCTTTAAGTAATTAAATGTCGTTTCGTCTGGAGCAATCATGCCTCCACGTGCTCCCATTTCAATGGAAAGGTTACATACGGTCATACGGCCTTCCATAGTCATATTTTCAAAGACATCCCCCGCATATTCCACAAAATACCCTGTAGCACCCGAAGTGGTCAGTTGAGAAATGATATATAAAGCCACATCCTTTGGGGTCACGCCTTTACCTAAACTCCCATTAACATTTATGCGCATTTTTTTTGGTTTGGGTTGCATGATGCATTGTGTGGAAAGTACCATTTCTACTTCAGAAGTTCCAATACCAAATGCAATAGCTCCAAATGCACCATGAGTAGAAGTATGTGAATCGCCACAAACAATGGTTGCTCCTGGGAATGTTATCCCATTTTCTGGTCCTACTACGTGAACAATTCCATTTTTTTGATGTCCAAGACCCCAATGGCTTATGCCATATTCGTTAGAATTGTCTTCAAGTGCTTTTAACTGTTTAGCAGATAACGGATCTTCGACAGGTAAATGTTGATTTATAGTTGGTGTATTATGGTCGGCTGTTGCGAATGTACGCTCTGGGTATAAAACTTTTAATCCCCTGGTTTTTAAACCTAAAAAGGCCACTGGACTTGTAACTTCATGGATAAAATGACGGTCAATAAAAAACACATCTGGTCCACCGTCAATTTTTCTTACTACATGCGAGTCCCATACTTTGTCAAATAATGTCTTACCCATACTTTCTTATTATTAAAATGCATATTTATTTCAGAGTGCAAAATTAAATAATTTTGACTTTTTTTTGATTGCTAAGGTAGTAAATCTACTTTTTTCAAAGCTAGTTTTGAAAGGGTAAGGTATCTGATTATTAAATTATTATGGATAGATGAATTGTGATAGTCAAAATTAATTATTATTTATGAGATTGCTAAGAATGCTCACTATATAGTAAAAACATGGATTAGAATACAATTAAGTTGTCTACTTTAAATTCATACACTTTTTAAGTGTGTTTTCATAAATAGATTCGTATTGAGGTACCACATTATGAATATCAAATTTTTTGGATTCAAGTATTGCATTGGCTTTAAATTGAGACAATCTTTCAGCATCTTTTAATATATAAATCGCGTTTTTTGACATGTCATCAACATCATTGACATTGCTTAAAAATCCTGAAACACCCTGAATATTTACTTCTGGGATTCCACCCGTATTACTAGAAATTACAGGCACACCAGAAGCCATGGCCTCAAGTGCTGCCAAACCAAAACTTTCAGTTATAGAAGGTAATAAAAACAGATCGCTAAAGCATAATATCTTATCAATTTCATGACTGTTGCCAAAGAAAATGACTTTATCTGAGATTCCCAATTCTTCACACTGGCGTTCGGCTTGAGCACGTTCAGGACCTTCACCAACCATCATTAGTTTTGCAGGCATTTCCTTTTGAATATTATAAAAAATCTTAATGACATCTGGAATTTGTTTTACCTGTCTGAAATTACTAATGTGTGTAATAATTTTTTCATCTTCATCAGCCATCATATCACGCTGGCAATCGGTAAAATGGTTTCTGTGCTTGTTGATATCGATGAAATTTGGGATGACTTCAATATCCTTTTTTATATTGAAAAGTCGCACAGTGTCGTCTTTTAGACTTTGGGATACCGAAGTTACCGCATCCGATTTGTTGATGCTAAAGGTAACCGCCGGCTTATAAAATGGATGGCTACCCACTAGTGTTATATCGGTACCGTGAAGTGTAGTTACTATAGGAACATAAATCCCGTCTTCGAGCAGCATTTTTTTTGCCATATAAGCTGCATATGCATGTGGAATGGCATAATGCACATGCAATATTTCTATACCGTGCAGTTTGACCATATCAACTAGTTTACTTGATAATGCCAATTCATAAGGTTGATACAAAAACAACGGATATTCGGGTACATTCACTTCATGGTAATGTACATTATTGCTCAACAGTTCCAACCTAACAGGTTGACTATAGGTGATAAAATGGATTTCGTGCCCACGTTTGGAAAGTTCCAGGCCTAATTCAGTTGCTACTACACCACTTCCTCCAAATGTTGGATAACATACAATACCAATTTTCATATTTTAATTTTTAAGTGTCTAATGTTTAAAGTACACAAAGTTTGATGTATTTACTTAAATGATCCAACTTAAATTATAAAACCTTTGTCGTTGTGATTGATTAATATATACATTTTTAACCATAATTTTTCATGCAAAATGCCTTAATCAATTATGGCTTCATAGATTAAGCGCTGGATTGTTGTTCGTGTTCCTTCTTTCAATAGCAAGTTAGAATCTGCTTTTGGATAGGTTCTATTGGCCAAAAAGATATAAACAATCTCCTTATCAGGATCTGCCCATGCATAGGTTCCAGTAAATCCTGAATGACCAAAACTGCTCATAGAAACACAACCGCAAGTTGGGCCTTCATCACCCAATTGAGGTTTATCAAAACCAATACCTCGTCTATTATTTTGAGCACAATAATAACAGGTATTAAATTTATCGATAGTTTCGGTCTTTAGATAGCGCCTTCCTCCATAAAACCCCTTTTGCAAATACATTTGCATAATTTTGGCCACGTCATTGGCATTACTAAAAATACCGGCATGACCACCTACTCCACCTTGCATTGCTGCACCCATATCATGAACGTAACCCTGAACATTCTGGTATCTGTAATAATCATCGACCTCAGTAGGAACAATTTGTGTGTCACTGAACAAGGTTGAAGGATTATAGGTTGTATTGTTAGCACCCAAAGATTGATAAAAATGTTGCTGTATCAATTCATCTAATGGTTTTTCATAATAGTCTTCGATATATTTCTTCAATATATAATACGGCAAATCACTATACTTATATTGCAATCGGGTAAGCAAATCAGTATCTCTTATAATCTTTTGAATGGTATCAGGATAATCATGCCTTAAATACACTTCATCCGCCACCTTAATATTAAACATTGGGCTTGATTTTCGGCGATAATATTTTGGATCTGGTTTTTTAGATGCATCTAAAGTTGCCGTATAAAAAGGAATCCAAGGTTTCAGCCTTGCATAATGTGATAACATCTGTTTTATCGTAATATTTTTTTTATTCGAATTAAGATATTCTGGGAGCATTTCGGATAGTTTGGTGTCTAAGGACACAACTCCTTTTTCTTCAAGCTCCATTAAAAGAGGTAATGATGCTAGTATTTTGGTGAGTGAAGCGACATCATAAAGGTCATTGGACTTAACTACCTCATCACCTTCATAAGTATGCTTACCAAAGGTTTTATTATAGATTACTTTTCCTTTTCTGGCCACTAATAATTGAATTCCAGGTGTCATTTTACCTTTTATAGCAATTTGAGCAATGGAATCTAATTTTAAGAGTTTTTTGGAACTCATCCCTACACGTTCTGGTAGGCCATAGCTTAAAGATAGTATGGCGTTGTAATGTATGCCATTACCCACTTTAAAAAACTCACCAGCCGAGACTGGTAAATTTCCTTTGGCACCAATAGCTCCAAACAATAATTGAGCTGATTTTTGTTGTGCCACCTCACTGTTTTGATAACTCACAATAATGCCCTCAATATTTTCTATAGATTTTAAATCCATTAGAGCATAAGGTTTGGCAAAAACATCCAAAATAACAGTATTCGTTCTGGCCATTTCATAAAGCCAAACCAATTCTTTATCGGTAAACTTATAATCTTTCCATGGACTGGCATTCGATTTGTGCAACCCTACAATAACCGTGTTATAATTTTGAAGTTTATTTAGAAGTTCATCAAGCTTTTCAGCCGTTATTTGATGTACTCGTGTGTACTTTTTTAGCTCATCCAAAAACACCGAACCTGTATCATCGCCAAGTTCAACATAGGCTATCTTTTTGGTTTCCAAATGCCTAAGTGGCAAAATACTCTGTTCGTTTCGTACTACTGTAATGGCACTTTCTATCAGTTCTTCATAAAGCACCTTATCTTTTATACGATTTAAATCTTCAATCAAAAGCTTGGTTTCAATGGGTTCATATTTAAATAATCCTACTTTATATTTTGCCATTAATATTTTTTTGACCGAATGGGCCAAGCGTTCTTCAGAAATTTCTTTGTTAAGGTACGCTTCTTCAATCTTTGAAATTCCAACAGGAACATCTTCAGAAATTAGCAACACATCATTACCAGCCAGAAAAGCAGCTAAATCAATTTCCCCTGATGTCTTAAATTTTGAGACTCCTTTCATGTTTAATGCATCCGTAAAAATGAGACCATTAAATTTGAGTTGATCTTTTAAAATATCGGTTACAATATGTTTTGACAAGGACGAGGGATAGCCATCTTTTGGTTCTAAACTAGGCACATTTAAATGGGCTACCATGACACTGGCCAAGTTTTCTTTAATAAGCTTTTTATAGGGATACAACTCTATTGAATCTATGCGCTTCTGATCAAAATTTATCGTAGGCAGTGTTTTATGTGAATCTGTATCGGTATCTCCATGACCTGGAAAATGTTTTGCTGTAGCCAAAATACCTGCGCTTTGCATTCCTTTCATAAAGTACAAGGCTTTTTCGGTTACATTATCCCTGTCTTCTCCAAAAGAGCGATTACCAATGATAGGGTTATTAGCATTCGTGTTTATATCCACCGCTGGAGCAAAGTTAAAATGGATACCTAGGCGTTTACAATGCTCCCCAATTTGATACCCTGTTTTCTCAATTAAGGCATTATCATTTATAGCCCCTAAAGTCATGTTCCATGGAAACGCATAAGTTGAATCCAATCGCATCTTCAAACCCCATTCGGCATCCATACCAATAAGCAATGGAATTTTCGACATTGCCTGAAGCTTGTTGTCCAGTTTAGCTTGTCGAATAGGGCCTCCCAAAGAATAAATCACACCTCCAACATGGTTTTCGGTAATTAAGGAGTCAATTTTTTTCTTTTTCTCTTTGTATGTACTAGAGAACACTTGAATCATATAAAGTTGCCCAATTTTTTCTTTCAGATCCATAGAGCTGTAGACACTGTCTACCCATTTCTGTTGGGCCTTAACATTTTTGTCAAGTAATGGATTTAAAGCATTTTGGGAGAAAATAATATTAGTAAAAAATAAGATAGAAATCAGGGGGATTTTATATCGCATATAACATTAGGCTTTTTCAATAATTAGTTTAATACTAAATTTCGAACGAAATTAATACTTTTAAGAGCAAGTAAAAAAGACTTTAAGATAGATTTATAAAGAAGGTAATTAACATTTCAATATTAAAATTGATCAGGAACTATTTAATTATGGCTATTTACGCTATTCCATTAAATCTATATGTCTGTCGTGGTAACCCAACAAATATAATACTCCATCTAACCCTATACTTGAAATCGAGCTTTGTGCATTATTTTTTACCGTTGGTTTTGCATGGAAAGCAATCCCTAACCCAGCAACATTAAGCATTGGCAGGTCATTCGCCCCATCACCAATAGCAATGGTTTGATTAATATCAATACCCTCTTTTTTAGCAATTTCTTTAAGGTATTCTGCTTTTTTGTTTCCATCAACAATATCCCCAATGTATCCACCTGTTAAAACTCCATTTTTAATTTCCAATTGGTTTGCATATACATAATCGATACCTAATTCTTTTTGCAAATAGTCTCCAAAAAAGGTGAATCCACCTGATAAAATAGCGGTTTTAAAACCATAGTTTTTTAAAGTTTCGATGAGTCTTCTTGTTCCTTTAGTTAAAGGAAGGTTTACTGCGACATCATGAAGCACATTTTCGTTCAAACCTTTTAAGAGTTTCATGCGTTTAATAAAACTTTCTTTAAACGCTATTTCGCCTTGCATGGCTGATTCTGTAATTGCTTTTACCTCATCTCCAACACCAGCTAATTCCGCCAATCTATCGATAACTTCAGCTTGTATTAAAGTAGAGTCCATATCGAAACACACCAAGCGCCTATTTCTCCTATAAATATTATCTTCTTGAAAAGCAATATCAACATCTAAATCATGTGAAATCTGCATGAATTTTGCAGTAAACTCAGATTTATCGGCTATTTCTCCTCTAATAGATAGCTCAATACAGGCCCTCGGATATTCCTCTTCTTTAATAAGCGATAAACGCCCAGTAAGCCTTTTAATGGCATCTATATTTAGATTCTTTTCAGAAATGACTTTAGTAACTTCTGAAATTTGCTTAGCGGCAAGCTTTTCTCCTAGAATTGTAACAATATATCGATCCTTACCTTGAAGGCTTACCCAATGTTCATAATCTTCAAGCGTAATTGGTGTAAATTTAGCTTTAATACCAAGTTCATAAGACTTAAAAAGTAAATCTTTCAATACCGCTGCTGATTTTGCTCCAGATTCAATTTTAAACAATATACCTAAGGATAATGTTTCGTGAATGTTTGCTTGCCCAATATCCAACACTTTAGCACCATAATCAGCCAAAACAGAGGTTAAACTAGAGGTTAATCCTGGTTTATCCTGCCCTGAAATATTTAATAAGATAATCTCGTTAGCCATAATTTCACATGTAAGCTTTGTAAGCTGTAAAAATCATTATTCTAATTGATATATGAAAGTTTTTTTTAGGTTAATGCCTTGTGTCTAAATTTTGGCATTAAAACAACCATAACATATAATTAAAGGAAAGCAATCATAAAAAGATTGAATATTTTATTTATAAATATGGAAAATAATAAAGAATATTTAACCTGAAGTTTGACGAATTACAAACAATCTATTTAACAAATCTACTATGCCAACTGTCGCTGGCTGGGACTTCCCAGTTTTCTTTAAATTCTGCAATATTGTTTACTAGATTATTGAAGACAATAGTTTGCTTAGAAACCGCTTTTTCTTTTGCCATTTTTTTGAAATCCAATAATGATTTGTAAGCTATAAAATCACCTTGTTTATAAGATACATTCATTTTGTCCATTAAATCCACATGATATTGTTTCTCCAATTGTTGAATAAAATTTACCGATGCATCAATAGAGCATCCTGAAGCCTTATTTAAGTTTTGATCTAAGGCGAGGACTATAAACCGTTTGTAAACAATGGTATAGCCCGATTTTAGGTCGCTGCCATGTGCTGTCCAGTTTTCAATAAAGACATTAAGCTTAGATTCAATTTCTGCAACTTCAGTATCCGTAAAAGTGCGATTGGCTTGGTAGATCCAAACTCTAGATTCTTCAGGTAATGTATTAAAATCGACTAACATAAATCACTCCTTTTTTTGTTTTTTTGATCTGACGTAAAATTTTACAGCCCCTAACAAACTGAATACAATAAAAATGATTCCAAAATAGGTCATTGTTATGGGTTTATTCATAAAATAGAAAATTATAAATAATATAATTGTCCAAATGGTTCCGTTTATAAGTGCCGCTTTTAACATGAATTCTTTATTTTAATTATAAATCTTGGGCATTGGCAATTAATTCGGCTATATCCAAAACCTGAACACTACTTTCTTTTTCCTTGGTCTTAATGCCATCGGTCATCATGGTATTACAAAACGGACAGCCCGTAGCTATAATTTGTGGTTGGGTTTCCAAAGCTTGTTCGGTGCGTTCCACATTAACATCTTTGTCTCCTTTTTCAGGTTCTTTAAACATTTGCGCACCTCCTGCACCACAGCACAAACCGTTTCGTCTGCAATTTTTCATTTCCACCAATTCTGCATCCAACTTTTGGATGAGTTCCCTAGGAGCTTCATACACATTATTGGCCCTACCCAAATAACATGGATCATGGAATGTAATGCGTTTCCCTTTAAATTTACCACCTTCAATGGTTAGTTTTCCTTCATCTAACAAAGATTTAAGAAATTGTGTATGGTGCATGACCTCATAACTTCCACCTAGAGAAGGATATTCATTCTTTAAGGTGTTAAAACAATGCGGACAAGTTGTAACTATTTTTTTAACCTCATAAGCATTCATAACCTCTATATTGGTCATGGCCTGCATTTGAAACAAAAACTCATTTCCAGCACGTTTGGCAGGGTCTCCAGTACAGCTTTCTTCAGTGCCAAGTACAGCAAAATCCACTTTGGCTTTATTTAAAAGTTTAACAAATGCTTTGGTTATCTTTTTTGCCCGATCATCAAAACTTCCAGCACAGCCCACCCAAAACAATACCTCAGGTTGTTTGCCTTGGGCCATAAATTCTGCCATTGTTGGAACCTTTATTGTTTCACTCATTATCTTATCCTACTCTGTTTATATTGAATATTAATTGTTATTGTTGCTCTCTTCTTTCATTTCTAAAAAGTCCTTTTTTGAAATTCGAATATATAAAGCATGCTTGTACTTTCCGTTTATAAGTTTAATTTCTTTATCATTTCTTGCCAAATATGTTCTATTTAAAGCTTCTTCTTTTAATCTTTTAATTTGATTTGGCGAACAATAGTCACAAAAAACTGTATCTACCTTAATGTAGTTTACTTGTCTATTAATATATTCAATTTCTGTATATACTTTTATTTGCAACGAATCTTTTTTATAACCGATTTGAGCGAATGTATTACCTACTGAAATGAAACAAAAAAACAACATATATTTTTGTAGACCTTTCATATCTATTCATCTTTCCAATTCAATCGATCCATCTGGTTAAAAGGCCAAGGTGCACCATTATTTTCAATATTGGTCATCATGGTATTGAGTTCTGTAGGTGCTGCACTTTGTTCCATTACTAAATAACGTCGCATGTCGATAATAATTGACAATGGATCTATACTTACAGGACAAGCTTCAACACAAGCATTACAACTGGTACAGGCCCAAAGTTCTTCACGAGTAATATAATCGTCCAATAATTGCTTGCCATCGTCTTTAAATTCCCCTTTATTGGCATCCATATTCTTACCAACCACTTCCAATCGGTCCCTGGTATCCATCATGATTTTGCGAGGTGACAACTTTTTCCCAGTTTGATTCGCTGGACATTCACTGGTACAACGACCACACTCGGTACAAGTATAAGCGTTCATCAAATTAACCCAACTCAAATCCATAACATCGCTAGCACCAAATTTAGAAGGTACGTCGGAATTATCAATTGGAGCGGCAAACGGATCTATATTAGGATCCATCATCATTTTGACTTCTTTGGTAACCGATTCTAAATTATTGAATTGACCTTTTGGAGTTAATTTTCCAAAATAGGTGTTTGGAAATGCCAACAGAATATGTAAGTGTTTTGAAAAGTACAGATAATTTAAAAATACCAAAATGCCCAGAATATGTAACCACCAAGCTGTGCGTTCAATGCCTTGAACCATTCCTTCTGATAAACTACTAAACCAAGGTGCTATGAACTGACTGACCACATTCCCTGAATTCATCTCTTGAAAATGAATATCAGTAGCATTCATAGTTAAAAATAAGGCCATCAATACCATTTCGAAGTACAGAATATAGTTGGCATCGTTTTTTGGCCAAGAGGTCATTTCGGAATTCCAAAACCGCTGAAGTTTGATGACGTTTCTACGAATCCAAAACACAATAACGGCAATGAATACTAAAACGGCAAGTATTTCAAAACTGCCAATTAAAAACCCATAGAAACTGCCTAAAAATGAAAAAATACGATGTGTACCCAAAAGGCCATCAATGATAATTTCCAAGACTTCAATATTGATAACAATAAAACCTAAATAAACTATGATGTGAAGAAATCCAGCAATTGGGCGACGCACCATTTTACCTTGACCCAAGGCAATTTTAATCATATTCTTCCAACGTTGGGATTTATTGTCACTCACGTCAACATCCTGCCCAAGTTTAATGTTCCTGAACAGTTTTTTTACATTTATTGTAAAATAACCAATCCCTAGAACAAGTGCTATGGCAAAAAGTATGTTGGGGAGAAAGTTCATTTATAGAGAAATTAGTCTTTTTCCTTTATTTCGTTACCTTCATCATCATATTGCTTTGGTTTTTTACCGAATAAGGAAAAATGAACATATCGTTTTGGATGAAGTTTCATATCCTGCAATAATTCTTCCAATTGTTTTGAAGCACCTTCAAGATTATTATATAAGCCTTCATCCTTTAGTAATTTGCCCATTGACCCTTCACCTTTTTCCAGTCCAGAAATCAAGTTATTGACACTAGTAAGCGTAGAGTTCAATTTGGACATAGTATCACCCAAATTAGCTTCTTTAAGCTGTGCTGAAAGCACTGTTAAGTCTTGGCTTATGGTTTTAAAATTCTCCAGAATGGCCGTAATGTTTTCATCATTTTTATTAACCATATTGTTTACAGAATACGACAATCCTTTGTAACCCTTTAAGGTAGCATTTAACTCAGCTATAACCGCTTTTAAACCGTTTTCTGAATCATCGTTAACCACTTTGTTTAGGCTTATCAATAAGGTGTCGGCAGATTTTAAAGTGCTGTCCAACCCGTCACTTAATCCTGAAAAGTTTTTGGTCAAGCTTTTCACCAATCCTGGTTCAACTTCCGACTCTAAAAAATCTCCCTTTTGGGCCAGTTGACCATCTGTTGCTGGTATTATAGAAAGAGCATTACCGCCCATAATACCAAGTTCATAAAGTCGTAGTTTACTGTTTTTCGAGAACCTTAATTCTTTATCCACCGATAATTCAACTAGGGTTTTGCCCGTTTCAAAATCATAACTGATATGGGTTATTTTGCCTACTGTATTTCCTTTAATAGTTACTGGAGATGATGTTGCTAACGCATTGTAATCGAACCGAGTATAATAGGTAATATTGGAATCGAAAAGATTTTCTCCTTTAAGGTAATTGAATAAATATATAAAAAGTACTATGCCGGAAATGACCAATACTGCCGTTTTTACTTCTCTTGATATTTTCAATGTTCTTTAAGTTTAGTGTCTAGCAAAATTAGGAATAAATTTATAAAGAATGTTTTTTAATTTGACGTTGATTTTAGAGCTTCGGAAAGATCAATACGTTTTCCGTCTTTGTAAGCGACAATAAAACAGCTTTTATATTTTTTCTTGGCATTGTCTTCTAGGTGTTTGGCTTGGCTAAAATTTGATGTATTGCCATAAAAATATTTATACAAAGCACCTTCCTTTTCCCTAGATATATCGTCAAGACCTTTAAAATTAAAAGGCTTTGGTTCCAGTTTTCTTGAGCTGGCTGCAATTTGTACTTTAAAGACAATGCTCTTGTCAATGGATTCGTGTAGAATGGATGTGTTTTCAGTTATTCTAGGAGTTTCTTCATAAATATCTGCTCCAGCATATTGATCCAATCCTTTTTTATAATCTAAAATGGCGTCTATAATAGATACTGCCATATCATCTTGTCCCTTTTTAGAATTTAAATAGATCCCTTCCGGTTTGTAAGTCAAAAACCCAACCTCGACCAAAACACTGGGCATAATAGTTTGATGCAACACGATAAATCCGGCTTGTTTAACACCTCTATCGACACGTTTTAAATTATCTGTAAAATTGTGTTGAATTTTACTGGCCAACAAGATGCTCTGATCTAAATACTCCTCTTGTCCCAACAAAATACCTATTATAGCTTCTGGTGAATTAGGATCGAAACCTGCATAGTTTTTTTCGTAATCGTTTTCCAAAAAGATAACTGCATTTTCTTTTTTGGCCACTTCAAAATTGGTTTGGTTTCTATGGACTCCTAAAACAAAGGTCTCAGCACCATGTGCCTGTGAGCCATGTGAATTACAATGTACTGATACAAATAAGTCGGCATTGGCTTCATTGGCAATTTTACCTCTTACAAATAAATCGACAAAAACATCCGTTTTTCTAGTATAGATGACCTTAATATTTGGGTCTTTCTCAAGTTCTTTTCCAATTTCTAAAACTATATTTAAGGCGATATCTTTTTCTTTAAACCCATTGCCCATATTACCTGGATCATGACCACCATGACCAGCATCCAAAACCACAATAAATTTATGGCCATCATTTTTACTGCTAGTTGCAGATGTTAAAGAATACGAAAATAATACGATCAATAGAAGGAAATGCGTTCTCATCATTGTTTTAACGACTAGATAATATGACTTATTATACAATAGATTGAAG
>JBBKXS010000349.1:0-15087 GCA_037969605.1 Flavobacteriaceae bacterium | reverse complement strand
AAAAAGCATCCTGAACTATTTAATCAGATTTTAAAAGAGGGTCATGCCATTGGCAATCATACCCATAATCATATAAAAGGTTGGAAAACAAAAACCAAAGCTTATTTAGAAAATGTGCTTCAGGCTGACGAAATATTCAAATTCCAAATTCCAATTTCGTCAATCGTAAATCCTCGTTCAACATTCGTTAAACTTTTTCGTCCTCCCTACGGTCAAATTAAACCCAAACAAGGAAGTAAATTGATGGCGTTGGGATATAGCATTGTGATGTGGGATGTGTTATCATTTGATTGGGACAAAACCGTTTCTAACCAAGAATGCCTTAATCATGTCATTTCAAAAAGTATAAATGGAAGCATTATTGTATTTCACGACAGTGTAAAAGCTTCAAATAACATGAAGTTTGTACTCCCAAAGGTTTTGGAATATTATAGTGAAAAAGGATTTTCATTTAAGGCTATCGAGCTTTAAATATACTCTTGAATAATCCCTATAAGCGTATTGGCATCTTGTTCGCCACTATGGCGCCATTTCATCTCACCACCTTTATATATAATAAGTGTAGGTAAGCCTTTTACTCTTAAAGCTTCAGCAAGCTCTTTGTTCTTGTCAACATCAATTTTGATAACTTTGGCCTTGTCCCCAAGAGCGGCAGCCACATCTCTTAATATCGGATGCATTGCGGTAGATTGTTCATTCCATTCCGTGAAAAAATCCAACAAAACTGGAATTTCGACATCTATAAGATCCCCAAATTTTGACATACATTAAAGTTTTTAGTCAAATACTAGTATACAAATATAAGATTTCCTTACAACTATGCAGTATTTGAGCCTTTTTTTAGGGTAATTACTGATATTTCAGGCCAAATCCCAACACGACCAGGGAAGGCATGATAGCCAAACCCTCGATTCACATTGATGTATCTCCCAAATTCGTTATACAATCCTGCCCATTGTTTATAGACATATTGTGAAGGACTCCATCTAAAAAATCCCGGAATTTCTATTCCCATTTGCAAACCATGGGTATGTCCGCTCAATGTTAAATGATAATTAAAATCATCTTGCTTTACTTTGTATTCCCAATGCGAAGGGTCATGTGACATCAAAATTTTAAAATCATTTTTTTGTACACCCTGTGATGCCTTCTCTAAATCTCCAGCTTGATTAAATCCTTTTCCCCAATTTTCGATCCCTATAAGTGCTATTTTTTGTCCGTCTTTTTCAATATAACGATGCTCATTTAACAATAGATCAAATCCTATTTTTGGATGCAGGTCTTTAACGGCTACAAAATTTGCTGCTTTATCTTCTTTCGATTTCCAATCAATATAGTCGCCATAATCATGATTCCCCAATATGGAGAATTTACCTAAAGGCGCATCGAATGTTTTGAACATATCAATCCATGGATCCATCTCATTAGATTTGTTATTGACAATATCTCCAGTAAACAATAAAAGGTCAGATTTTTGTTCTTTAATCAAGTCTACGCCATATTGTATTTTTTCTTTATTTGTAAAACTTCCTGAATGGATATCCGAAATCTGTGTAATGGTCATACCATCAAAAGCCTCAGGCAAATCTTCAAAAGAAAGCTCATATTTAAGTACTTTATAATTATAACGGCCTTGAATAATCCCATATATAAACCCCGCAAAAGGTATGGATGCCAAACCTAGAGCCAACTTTGAAACAAACATGCGTCTTCCGGGAAAAGCTTTGGTTTCACCCGATGAAACCGCTGAAATTAGTTTTCGTAAAACCCTTATAATATCCTCTCCGAACATGAATATAAGCAATACGATCTTCGGAATAAGGAACATGAGCAAAAATCCTAAAGCAAATTGAAACCCTTGGGTTTGTCCAGCACTTCTGGGTGTGGTAAAAATGGTGTAGAAAAAGTTGATGTAAACAGCGATGGCTACAATGATCCACCCCCATCTTATGATCTTATTTTTTGTTATGGCCCTTAAAGCTTGAAAGGCATAAAATTCTACAAAAAGAATGATTATCGATAAGATTAGGAGCGCAGTAATAAATCGAGACATCTTTTGTTTTTCCCAAAGATAAATGAATTTAAAATCTAATAGTAAATTTGAATTTATAATTAACGATATGTTAAGATTTGTTATCTTACAAATTCAAATTAACTAACCAATGAAACGCAGAAACTTTATAAAAAATACCTCATTAACGGGAGTAGGATTGGCGGTTGGCAGCACACTGACCAATTGTGGAAACCCTACTGAAGGAAAGCCCGTTATTCCAGAACAATCAAAAGCCTCCTTGCCTTTGGTGATCGCTACTTGGAATGTGAAAAATGCCACTATCAAAGCCTGGGAAATCCTCCAATCTGGAGGAACCGCATTGGATGCTGTAGAGCAAGGTTGTAAAGTTGAAGAAGCAGATGCCACGGGACAATCGGTTGGTAAAGGCGGCTTACCTGACCGAGATGGACATGTAACCTTGGATGCCTGCATTATGGATCAACATGGCAATTGCGGTTCGGTAGTTTATTTAGAGAACATCGTGCATGCTGTTTCGGTGGCAAGAAAAGTAATGGAAGATACACCACACGTCATTTTAGCTGGTAAAGGTGCTGAACAATTTGCCATATCTCAAGGGTTTGAACCTGAAAACTTACTTACCGAAGCCTCCAATAAAGCTTGGGAAGTATGGAAAATAAAAAGTGAATATAAACCCATTATCAACGTCGAAAATCACGATACCATTGGGATGTTGGCCATAGATAAAAACGGTGACATTTCTGGGGCCTGTACCACGAGTGGACTGGCCTTCAAAATGGCTGGACGCGTAGGGGACAGCCCAATTATCGGTTCAGGTTTGTTTGTGGATAACGAAATTGGCGCCTGTGTTGCTACTGGTTTAGGCGAAGAAGTTATAAAAACAGTGGGGAGTTTCTTGGTGGTTGAACTCATGCGACAAGGGAAAACACCTCAGGAAGCCTGTGAGGAAGCTATTGGTAGAATTGTGAATAAACCAAATAGCGACTATAAGAATTTTCAAGTAGGTTATATTGCCGTGAATAAACAAGGTGTCACTGGATCCTATTCCATTCATCAATATTTCAGTATGACTAAATTTCAAGAAGGGGTGCATGAGCAAATCCAATCCAATTATTTTAACAAAGTCTAAAACCACTTAATAGTTAGGTCAACAATCTTTTGCTTGAGTTTATTGTATGGTGGATATAGTAAATCTACCGCTCCAAAGGTATGTTGCTTTAAAACCGAACGTTGGTTTGAAAATTCCTGAAAACCAAAAACCCCATGAGATTTCCCTATGCCACTGTTATTGCTTCCGCCAAAAGGTAGGTTAGGATTCAAGATTTGTAAAAGATTATGGTTTATGGCCGTGCCTCCTGCACGAGTGTTATTCAAAATATAATCCACCTGTTTTCTGTTCTTACTAAATATATACAGTGCCAAAGGTTTTTCTTTTTCATTGATATAAGCCACCGCTTCTTCCATGGTTTTATAGGTTACCAATGGCAAAATAGGCCCAAAAATCTCTTCCTGTAAGAGCGATGCATTTTCTGGAAGACCAGAAATAAGGGTTGGTTCTAAAAAGCAATCTTCTTTATTATAAGAACCCCCAACCTCAATAACTGCTTTTTTGGAAATGGCATCTTCAAGGTGCAATATCACACGTTCAAAATGTTTTTTATTAACGATTCTACATAAAGATTTTGAGGTTTCTGGATTTTCTGAATAGAATGTCTTTATCTGTTTAGAAAATGATGCAACAAAATCTTCCTTGATCTTTTCATCGATCAATATATAATCTGGGGCAATACAGGTTTGACCTGCATTAAGAAACTTACCAAAAATGGTCTTTTTAACGGCCTTATCCAAATGGGCGGTATCATCAATTATAGTTGGTGATTTGCCTCCTAATTCCAATGTTATCGAAGCTAAATGCTCTGCTGCAGCTTTCATTACTAGCTTTCCAATGGCCGGAGATCCTGTAAAGAATATGTGATTGAAAGGAAGTTTTAAAAGTTCTTGAGCGGTATTCGCATCGCCTTCAATTACTACCACTTCGTCTTCTTTGAATAGGTCTTTTACCAATTCTGACATCACTTTGGAAGTGTTGGGCGTCATTTCAGAAGGTTTTAATATGACCGTATTTCCAGCGGCAATAGCAGATACCAAGGGTCCAAAGGTAAGGTTAATGGGGAAATTCCAAGGAGACAGGATTAAACACACTCCTTTAGGTTCTTGTCTAATCCAAGAGGAGCTACCTAATAAAGTAGGGGGTGTATCGACCTTTTGTTTTTTTAACCAGGACCTTAAATTCCTTTTGACAAAATTAATTTCATCGATAATCGGATAGATTTCAGTAAAATCGGTTTCCAAATAAGGCTTTTTAAAATCCAAGTATAGTGCCTCACGTACTCTCTGTTTATAGCTAAATTCAAGGGCTTTCTTTAAATCGTTGAGTTTTTTAATGCGTTCCTTATATGTGGTATTACCAATACCGTATTGATTGGCTTTTAGGGTATTGAATACCTCAAAATAGGCATTATTTAAGTTGGCTTTCATATAAAACAAGCGTGTTTTCTAGCTAAAATTTTAAATTTGTGCATTTCGTCGATGTTTTTTGAGTCGCGGTTCAGTTTATCCATTTATCGATGGTTTTCAACTAATTTATTCATGTTTCCTGAAATTCGTGTGTTTCTTTGACATGTATTTAAAAACCAAAAATAGTTTTTAGTCATGAAAAAAGTTTTAATCATATTAGTAATTTTAACAGCACCTTTCTTAACAGGAGCTCAAAATAACACGACATCTACTGTTGCTGACGAGGTTATTACTATTACTCCTTCTACAATTGAAGAAGTTAAAACCGAAAATTCAACTCAACAAACTGCTGAAGCAAAATTTAAAGCTCAAGCTGCTGACATGAACTATAAAAAAAGCAACGATATCATCAGTATTAAAGCTTACAGAAAAAGTCTTCAAATTAAAGTAAAAGAAATTAAAATATGCTAATTATCAAACCTTATATATAAAAATCCGAAGCCAAAACTTCGGATTTTTTGTTTTAATACTTATTCTGAAAATATCAATTCACCACGAGACTCCTGTTCTTTAAAGCTCTGGACCAAATCCAAAGCATCGGGAATCACATCGCTACATAAAACTATTAATGATCCTTTTACTGCATTTTTAACAGCGAAGGTAATGGCTTCTTTTTCTGATGGAATGATGGTTGTTTTCTTATTAGGGTCTTTCATTAGTATACCATCATTTAACATTTTTATCAATTCCTGTTCCGTTTTTCCTCTTAATCGTTTATCCTGACGGATAATGATCTCGTCAAACATTTCGGCAGCGATACTTCCTATTTGATTGGTATCTTCCTCTCTTCGGTCACCTACTCCAGCAATAATGCCCACTTTAACCGTAGCCTCTAAATTATCAGTGAATTTTTGTAACGCGCGCATCCCTGCAGGATTATGTGCATAATCCAAGAGAATCGTAAAATTTTTAAACTCAAATAGGTTTAGTCGCCCAGGAGTTTGAGAAGCAGATGGAATAAAGGTTTCCAATCCTGCTTTCATATCCTCAATACTGATACCTTGAATGTTAGCGGCAAGAATGGCCGGTAACACATTTTGAATCATAAAAGCAGCTCTACCACCATAAGTGAGAGGAATATCTTCTGCCTTCATAATTCTCATTTTCCATTCTCCTCTACAAATGGTAACATAACCGTTTTCATAAATAGCAGTGATACCATGTAAGCGTTGCAAGGCTTTAATTCGAGGATTGTTTTCATCCATAGAGAATAAAGCCACGTTGCAATTAACCGTTCGGCGCATATCATAGACCAAATCATCATCTGCATTTAAAATAGCATATCCATTTGGTAATACGGTTTCTGGAACTACCCCTTTCACTTTGGCCAATTGTTCAATGGTGTGAATTCCCTTAAGTCCTAAATGGTCAGCGGCAACATTGGTTACAATTCCTATATCACAATTTTTGAATCCAAGCCCTGCCCGTAACAATCCACCTCTAGCACACTCCAAAACCGCAAAATTTACTGTTGGGTCTTTAAGCACAAACTCTGCACTTGCAGGTCCAGTACAATCCCCTTTCATCAATAATCGGTTTTGAATATATACTCCATCACTCGTTGTATAACCAACACGATACCCATTCATTTTCGCAATATGGGCAATCAATCTTGAAGTTGTTGTTTTACCATTGGTGCCAGTTATGGCCACTATTGGAATACGCCCTGTATCACCCTTTGGAAACAATTTATCAATCACATGACCAGCAACATTACGTGGCAATCCTTTGGTTGGTGCCAAATGCATCCTAAACCCTGGGCCTGCATTTACTTCTAAAACAGCACCTCCTGTATCCGATAGGGGCTGTGTGATATCGGTGGTCATCACATCTATACCGCAGATATCCAAATCGATAATTTTAGAAATTCGTTCGGCCATTGAAACATTTGCAGGGTGCAAAATATCGGTGACATCTTCGGCGGTTCCACCCGTGCTCAAATTGGCAGTATCTTTTAAAATGAGTATTTCATCTTTTGCAATCACAGAATTAAGAGCGAATCCTGCAACTTTAATGATGGTTTTTGTAAGATCGTTTACTGTAATTTGAGTAAGTACATTTTCATGACCATAACCTCGTCTTGGGTCTTTATTGACTTCATCAATCAATTCTTGGACCGTAGATTTACCGTCCCCTATTACATGGGCAGGAGTTCGTTTTGCGGCAGCAACTAATTTATGATTGATGACCAATAGACGATAATCTTCACCTGTTATAAATTTTTCTACTATAATCGCGCCGCTATTCGAACTGGCCTTCGCTGCATGAAAACCAGCTAATGCCTCCTCATAATTTTGCACGTTGACCGTTATGCCACGTCCGTGATTGCCATCAACAGGTTTAATTACCAAAGGAAAGCCTACATATTTACAGGCTTCGGCTAAACTGCTTTCGCGACGGATAATATCTCCACGAGGAACCTCAACTTCAGCTTGCTCCAACAAAAATTTTGTGTCCTCTTTATCACAAGCAATTTCTACACCTATACTACTGGTTTCACTTGT
The DNA here is from genome assembly GCA_037969605.1 of Flavobacteriaceae bacterium. Classification (GTDB taxonomy): domain Bacteria; phylum Bacteroidota; class Bacteroidia; order Flavobacteriales; family Flavobacteriaceae; genus Geojedonia. The sequence continues at coordinate 7,974 of JBBKXS010000349.1, read as the reverse complement.
TACAGTAGCTTGAATTCGCTTTTGGTTGGCACCATAACCTAATTGACACAATGAATATTTATTCAAACGTATCCAAGGAATTCCTCTAGCCTCAGCTTCTTCAACAATTGACCCCGTACTTGGGCCCAAGCGTTCTGCTTCACGAAGTTCACGCATATGCTGTATATCATTAGCCATATCATAGGGATCCCCATTAATTAAGGCTTCACAAATTTTTACGGAGGTCTCTGCAGCAAAACGCCCAACGGATTCTTCCATATAAGCAAACACCACATTATAAACACCAATTTCTCCATAACCTCTTGTACGACCAAAGCCAACATCCATACCTGCAAGTGTTTGGATCTCAAGCGCAATATGTTCTATGATATGTCCCATCCAAGTACCTTCTTCAACGCGTTGAAAAAATCCTCCAGGTTCACCCACCGAACAGCGGTGTTCGTACATGCTTGGGAACATGCTTTTTAATCGCTCATTAAACCCTTCAATTTTATTAGACGGAAGCTCTTCCATCTTTTCCAAGTCTAGCACCATGACAATTAATTTATGGCGTCTTACCGACCAATAATTTGGACCCTTCATAGCATTAATCTCTCTTATCTTCATATTAATTGGCTTTAGTGTTAGTTTTTTGAAAGATTATAAATATATACATTTTCCTATTAAAAAATTAGTTTAATTTTGTTCAAATTTAATATTTAAGGATGATTTTATGCAGTTGATAAAAGGAACACTTATACCCATTGGAGGAAATGAAGATAAAGGGTTTGAAGATGATGAAATTCACCGATTAGACTATATTGAAGAAGGCATTTTGGCTCATGTTGTGGAAGAAGCAGGAGGTGTAACCGCTAAAATTGTGGTAATCCCGACAGCCTCAAGTATTCCAGTTGAAGTTGGCAATAATTATACGACTGCATTTTCAACATTAGGTTGCAAGCACGTAGATGTTTTAAATATTAGATCTAAAAAAGACGCTGAAACTCCAGAAGCTATTGCCCTAATTACAAATGCAAATTGTGTTATGTTTTCAGGAGGTGATCAATCAAAAATATCCGGATTTATTGGAGACACTACGCTACACCGTATTCTTCTTGAACGTTTTAAAAACGACAAAAGCTTTGTGATAGCGGGTACTAGTGCGGGAGCCATGGCTATGGCCCATGAAATGATTGCAGGAGGCAGTAGTGCTAAAGCTTTTAAAAAGGGAGCCGTAATTATGCGTAAGGGCTTAAGCCTAATTCCAGAGCTTATCATTGATACCCATTTTATACAACGTGGACGATTCGGGCGTATTTCGGAAGCGGTAGCAAAATTTCCTAGTCTTATTGGTATTGGTTTTGCTGAAGATACTGGAATGATTATCAAAAATGGTGAAGATTGTACTGTTATTGGTTCAGGTATGGCTATCATTTTTGACGGGAGCAATCTCGCACATAATAATGAAAAAATCCTAAAACAAGGAACCCCGATGACCATGACCAATTTAAAAATTCATGTTTTGGCCAATGGTGATCGCTTCAATATCAAAAACAAAACCGTAAACGTACTTCCCGTGGAGTCTCCTTTTATTTAAGCCCACTCTGTCCTTTGGACATCTCTCTCAAAGGGAGAGAATATAATGGTGTTCTATTTGTAAATTGAAATTTCCTCTTGTCCTGATGAAGATTTACAAGCACGGTACATCCCTTCAGTATTGAAAGGCATTGCAATATTGCCTTTGGCATTGACGGCAATCAATCCTCCATCTCCGTTTATTTCTAATATCCTTTTATGAATCACTTCATTTGAAGCATCTTCAAGCGACAAGTTTTTGTATTCCATTAAACAGGACACGTCGTACGCCACAACCCCACGAATAAAAAACTCACCACTTCCGGTACAACTTATAGCACAGGTCTTGTTATTGGCATAAGTGCCTGCACCTATCATCGGCGAATCGCCAACGCGCCCCCATTTTTTATTGGTCATTCCACCTGTTGATGTAGCGGCTGCAATATTCCCTTCTTTATCACACGCCACAGCTCCGACTGTTCCAAATTTCGAATCTTTTTTTGTAGAATGATCTAATTGAAATTTATCGGTGTCCCTAATCTCTAACCATTGTTGATAACGAAACTCATCATAAAAATAAATGGGATCCTCAATTTTATAATTCAATGCTTTGGCAAATTGCATGGCGCCATCACCAGCCAAAAACACATGTTCACTTTTTTCCATGACATCCCTTGCCAAGCGTATCGGATTCTTTATTCCAGTTATCAGGCTCACAGCCCCAGCCTTGAGAGTCTTGCCATCCATAATACTGGCATCCATCTCATGGGTTCCATTAGCTGTAAAGACACTACCCTTACCAGCATTAAATAATGGAGAATCTTCTAATATTCTAACCGCTTCTTCAACAGCATCGAGTGATGATTTCCCTTCTGATAAAAGCTTGTAGCCCACATCTAAAGCTACTTTTAAAGCACTTCTATATTCTGATTCCAATTCTGGAGTCATCATTCCTTTTACCAAAGTTCCTGCACCGCCATGTATAGCTATTGAAAAATTATTCATAAATTCAATTTTAACTGCGGAAAATTACAAATTGCATTTTAATTAATTTCAATTCACTCATAAGTTTTTGTAGTTTTGATGTTCTCACAAAAACAATCCAATGTCAGAACAAAAAAGACTCTTCCTTGTTGATGCCTATGCGCTCATATTTCGTGGTTATTACGCTTTTATTAAAAATCCAAGAATCAATTCCAAAGGGACGGATACGTCGGCAATATTAGGCTTCATGAATTCATTATTGGATGTTATTAAACGTGAGCGCCCCGATCATTTGGCAGTCTGTTTCGATAAAGGCGGAAGTGCTGACCGTGTGGAGATGTACGAAGCTTACAAAGCCAATAGAGACGCAACTCCCGAGGCCATAAAAATTGCAGTTCCTTATATCGAGCAGATTTTAAAAGCCATGCATATTCCTATTATGGTCAAGGAAGGCTATGAGGCCGATGATGTTATTGGTACACTTTCAAAGCAAGCAGAAAAAGAAGGTTATAAAACCTTTATGGTGACTCCTGATAAGGATTTTGCCCAATTGGTGAGCGACAATATTTTTATGTATCGCCCTGTTTTTGGAGGCGGATATGAAACATGGGGCATTCCAGAAGTCAACGCTAAATTTGAAATTGAAAACCCGTTACAAGTCATCGATTTTTTGGGCATGATGGGAGACTCGTCCGATAATATTCCAGGTCTTCCCGGAGTAGGCGAAAAAACTGCCAAAAAGTTTATTCAGCAATATGGCAGTATGGAAAAACTCTTGGCAAGCACCCATGAGCTCAAAGGTAAAATGAAGGAAAACATCGAGGCCAATAAAGATTTAGGCATCCTTTCAAAACAACTTGCCACCATTATGCTGGATGTTCCAGTGATATTTGATGCCAAGGATTTTGAATTGGATCATCCTGATATTGGAAAAGTAACTGAAATATTTGAAGAATTGGAATTTAGACAGTTGCTCACCAATTTTCAAAAAACCTTTGCTTCCGAAAGCAATTCTAATGAAAACCAAGTTCAACTTACACCGGAAGAACAACCAAAAGCATCCCAAAAGCCAAAGGCATCTGCAGGCGCAGGACAGTTTTCCTTGTTTGGAGGTGATGATGATTCTACAACTGTGGAAACCACAATCAACTACAGTTCACGGCAAACTGCCGAAACCACTTCACATTTATACCAAAGTGTGGCTTCTGGTATGGCGACCAAACTCTTCATTAAAAATATTATGAACCAAAACTCGGTTTGTTTTGATACTGAGACCACCGGTCTAGATCCAATAACTGCCGAATTGGTAGGAATTGCTTTTTCATGGGAAGCTGGGAAAGGATTTTACCTTCCATTTCCAGAAAGTAAAACAGAAGCCCAAGAGCTTATTGAACAATTGCGCCCCTTCTTTGAGGCTGAATCTATTGAAAAAATCGGTCAGAACTTGAAATACGATATCAAAGTTTTGGCAAAATATAATGTTAAGGTAAAAGGCAAATTATTTGATACCATGTTGGCGCATTACCTCATCAATCCCGATATGCGCCATAATATGGACGTATTGGCCGAAACTTATTTGAATTATACGCCCATTCCAATAGAAAACCTAATAGGAAAATCAGGAAAAAATCAGTTATCGATGCGGGATGTTTCGTTGGAAAAGCAAACCGAATATGCTGTAGAAGATGCCGATATTACCTTGCAATTGAAGGAACATTTTCAGAATGAACTCGGCGAAGCTAATACCCAAACCTTATTCGATGACATCGAAATCCCTTTGCTTAGCGTGTTGGCGGCCATGGAGTTGGAAGGTATTAATTTAGATGCCAAATTTTTAAATGATCTTTCCGAAGTATTGGATGAGGACATTAAAATGTTAGAAGCAAAAATTTATGTGGAAGCAGGCGAAGAATTTAATATTGCTTCTCCGAAACAATTGGGTGATATTCTATTTGATAAATTAAAGTTGGTGGATAAACCCAAAAAGACGAAAACGGGTCAATATGCCACTTCCGAAGATATTTTAAGTTATTTAGCCAAGGACCATGAGATTATCCAACATATTTTGGAGTATCGCGGATTGGCAAAACTAAAAAGCACCTATATTGACGCCCTTCCGTTACAAGTAGAACCTTCAACGGGTAGAGTTCATACAGACTATATGCAAACTGTTGCCGCCACAGGACGTTTGGCAAGTAACAATCCGAACCTTCAAAACATTCCGATACGTACCGAAAGAGGCCGACAAGTACGCAAAGCGTTCATCCCTAGAAATGATGATTATACCTTACTGTCTGCCGATTATTCACAAATAGAATTACGTATTATTGCTGCATTAAGTGAAGAAGAAACCATGATCAATGCGTTTAAGAATGGCGAAGATATTCATGCCAGTACCGCTTCAAAAGTATTTAATGTCCCTTTAAATGAAGTTACTCGTGAACAACGTAGCAATGCCAAAACTGTGAATTTTGGAATTATTTATGGCGTTTCAGCTTTTGGATTGAGCAACCAAACCGATCTCTCACGTGGTGAAGCCAAAGAACTTATTGATACCTATTATACAACCTATCCTAAACTGAGAAACTTTATGAGCGAGCAAGTAGATTTTGCTCGTGATAATGGGTATGTGCAAACGGTTTTGGGCAGACGTCGCTATTTAAAGGATATCAACTCCAGAAACGCGGTGGTAAGAAGCGCTGCCGAACGCAATGCCGTAAATGCACCAATTCAAGGAAGTGCTGCCGATATTATTAAAATTGCCATGATCCATATTCATAATAAGCTTGAAGCTGGACAGTACAAAACCAAAATGCTCTTACAAGTACATGATGAATTGGTGTTTGATGTTTATAAACCCGAATTGGAAACCATCAAAACTTTGGTGAAAACCGAAATGGAAAATGCCTATAAACTATCGGTTCCTTTAGATGTCGATTTAGGTTTTGGCAATAACTGGTTGGAAGCACATTGATAGGTGCTATTTGGTCCTTAATTTCCTTCTTGCACGTTATAAGTGGTTTCTACTGCGTTTCCCGTCTTGTCTATATATCGCCATGTAATTTTTGAATAATTTAAGGACACTTCTTCGCGTATTTCACATTTTGGTTCACAAATTAAACTGGAATTAATACCACTTATTCTTACATTTCCCAAGGTTACTCTATACAAGGGTTTACCGTCATCGGCTAACATTTCCATTACCACTTCCGGAAGGACCTGACCATTGGAGCAACTCTTCATTAATATTGGAGTTGATTTATCCAGAGATTTGCTAAATTTTACATCTGGAACGGTAATCATATTGCGGCTTCTTGCGGCACCGGTTGTTCTTTGGCTTTCCAAGGCCTGACTAAAACTTTCTATAACGATCCAATCTTGGTGAGCCCTGTCTGTAGATTCACCTTTAATGTCACCCATTTTAATAAATCCCTTTTGAGCCGAGACTATTCCAATAAAAAGGATGCTCATTAAACATGTTAAATAAATATTTCCTTTCATTTTGCTAAAATTTAGATTGTCAATTCCATGATAATGTACAAAAATTTTGTCTTGAATTAAAAATGTACTTTGTTTATTTTAAACTAAAACGGAAAATTTCATTCATGTTAAGGTGACATGGGTAATCTTAGGTATTGGCAATAACTGGTTCGTCATGCATTGAAAAATGGCTATGGTTTTGTATATTTCAGAAATTTTATATCTCTATTGGTAAATACATTTTTCCATATTTGTTTTAATGTTTTCACACGTTACAAACACAGCAAATATATTCTTCATCTAGGCTTAGGGTTTTTTTTAATTTCTAGCTTTTTGTATGCCCAAATAACTTCTCCACAGAATTCCAATAAAACGATTGAACATCAAATTAGTATTAGACATGATAATGACTTTTTAACCTTTACCGACCGCTATTATAGCTCTGGTCTGTTTTTGAAGTACAGCAGACTATTAAAGCAAGGTTTGTTTTCATCGGGACAAGAACAGATGTCTTTAGCATTAGCTCAAGAAATTTATACCCCATCAAGAACGAATACCACTAATATTGTAGAAATGGATCGCCCCTATGCTGGTTTTTTAGGGCTGTCGGTGGGATGGTCGTATACAAAAAACGTAATTGGTTTAGAAACCAATTTACTGGTTGGGATTGCTGGTAAAGCTTCAGGGTCTGGCGATTTTCATCGTTGGTATCATAACGCTTTAGACGTTCCCAGCCCGCCAACATGGGTTTATGAAATTGATAATAGTTTTCATGTCAATTTATACGGGCATTATAGTCATGAATGGCAATTGGCCACAGGTGATTTCAGTGTGTACTTTGCCGTACAACCCAAATTTGCCGTCGGTACTAAGGATATTTATGCTTACCCTGAATTGATTACTTATTTTGGAAAGCGCAATACCATGAGTAGCAGTAGCGCTTATAATAACTTTAGCTCCACCGATTCTGAACTGTTTTTTGCACTACGAGCGGGTTATAAATTTATCGTCCATAATGCCATGCTTGAAGGTCATTTGTTTGGTGATCACTCGCCTTTTTTGGTCAAGGCCAAGTCCAATGTATTTTATGCTGGTTTTGATCTCCAACATCGTGATGGACAAAATGAGTATTGGTTTGGTTATCAGTTTAATTCGGCCGAAACCAACGAAACCCAAACACATAATTATATTAGTCTTTCGTATGCGCGAAATTTTTAAGGAAAGCAGATCCTTAACTTATAAAAAAAGGCCCGTAATAACGAGCCTTTCTAAATGCATTTGCAATATAGTACGCTTACATATCTTTTTTGGCAGGCGACATGGTATTACTCATATCACGTACGCATAGATATTTACCGTCCCGTTTTTCGAAATAGGACAGGTAATGACCGTTATCAACCTTATTACCTGAAGCATCAAATTCGGTCCAAGAACCAATTTCGACCGCCATTTTTCCTTCAGCAAAAAGATCGACTACTTTGTAGACATTGTAATGCCCCAAGGTGTCACTAGCCAAGCGTTCGGCTATGTTAGCTCGAATGGCCGCCTTGCCTGATAGTGGTTTTCTGTTGTTTCCATAACCAACAGCATCGTCGCTGTAATAGGCTACTACGGCGTCGGCATCTTTAGCCTTTTCTCCTGCCGCGTAAGCATCTTCCATGGCTTGAATTTCAACTTTTAGCTGATCCATGTCGATCGTTTCAGGCGTTACGGGTGCTTTGCAGGCCGTGAAAGCCAACACAGTTAATACTATTAAGCTCACTAATTTGATGTTTGTTTTCATTTGAATTAAAATTTTATTGGTTTGGTGCTCTAAATGTACGTATAATATAGAGCATCGCACGATTTTGGCATTAATTTATTCATGCTAAATCATGTAGCTATATTATTCTATCCTACCCCAGAATTTTTGAAGCTTGACATAAACAATAATTTACTACACTAATCCTATTCGAA
>JBBKXS010000348.1:0-3075 GCA_037969605.1 Flavobacteriaceae bacterium | reverse complement strand
ATTTTGCGTCCGTTATATGAGGAAGTGGTGTTACCCAATTTGTGTTATATTGGTGGTGGTGGTGAATTGGCCTATTGGCTGCAACTGAAATCCAATTTTAAAGCTCATAAGGTGCCGTTTCCGATCTTGTTGTTGCGGAATTCGGTGGTGTTGTTCAATGAAAAACAAAAGGAAAAACTTCATAAGCTCAACCTTTCGGTTAAGGATTTATTTTTAAAACAAGAGGATTTAATCACCAAAATCACCCAACAGATTTCTGAATTTGAAATCGATTTTACCCCTCAAAAAGATCATTTAAAACACCAATTCAAGGATTTGTATAGACTTGCGGAACAAACAGATAAATCCTTCAAAGGCGCCGTTGCAGCACAGGAAAGTAAACAAATCAAAGGTTTGGAACATCTTGAAAAGCGTTTATTAAAAGCACAAAAACGAAAATTGAACGATTTGTTGGAGCGTGTTGTCCAACTTCAAAATGAACTGTTTCCTCATCAAAGTTTACAAGAACGGCATGCCAATGTTTCAGAATTTTATTTGAACTATGGTAAAAATTTCATTCCCTATTTGATTGACCATTTGGAGCCTTTAAAAGGAGAATTTCTTGTCCTTGAAATTTGAATAAAAAATCGCAAACGTAAATCGTATTTATAAAATCATTGTTATTTTTGCGCATGCAACATAACAAGGTCCTTATTTTAGATTTCGGCTCCCAATACACACAACTCATTGCACGCCGAGTGAGAGAACTCAACATTTACTGCGAAATCCATCCCTATAACAAAGTCCTATCTGATATCGACAGTTTCAAAGCCGTCATTTTATCGGGGAGCCCATTTTCGGTAAGGGCAGAAGATGCACCGCATCCCGATTTGTCACAAGTTCGAGGCAAAAAACCATTGCTAGGAATCTGTTATGGAGCACAGTATCTGGCACATTTTTCTGGTGGTGAAGTAGCACCATCCAATACGCGCGAATATGGAAGAGCCAATTTAAATACCATCAAAGACGATGAACTATTTTTTGAGAATATCAACAAAGGAACCCAAGTGTGGATGAGCCACAGCGATACCATAAAAACCTTGCCCAATAACAGTGTTTTGATTGCCAGTACCCATGATGTGAAAAATGCAGCTTTTAAAATAGAAGGGGAGACCACTTATGGTATACAATTTCATCCGGAAGTGTATCATACCACGGATGGCAAACAACTATTGGAAAACTTTTTGGTAAAAATAGCCAGAGTGAGTCAAGATTGGACGCCTCAATCTTTTGTAGAGGAAACGGTTGATGATCTTAAGACAAAATTGGGAAATGATAAAGTCGTATTAGGTTTGTCGGGGGGTGTGGATTCATCGGTTGCAGCCATGTTATTGCACAAGGCCATTGGTAAAAATTTATATTGCATTTTTGTCAATAACGGCTTGTTACGTAAAAATGAATACGAAAATGTATTGAAACAATACGAAGGAATGGGGCTCAATGTAAAAGGAGTCGACGCTTCGGCACGCTTTTTGGATGCTTTGGAAAACCTTAGCGATCCAGAGCTTAAACGCAAGGCCATTGGTAATGCGTTCATTGAAGTTTTTGATGCTGAGGCCCATCGTATTGAAGATGTGAAATGGTTGGCCCAAGGCACAATTTATCCCGATGTGATTGAAAGTGTTTCAGCTACGGGAGGACCAAGTGCAACCATTAAAAGTCATCACAATGTTGGAGGCTTACCCGACTTTATGAAGCTAAAAATAGTGGAGCCTATGCGTATGCTGTTTAAGGATGAGGTCCGACGTGTTGGAGCTTCCATTGGGATGAGCAAGGAATTGTTGGGCAGACATCCATTTCCGGGGCCAGGATTGGCCATTCGTATTTTGGGGAGTCTAACTCGGGAAAATGTGCGTATATTACAAGAAGTGGATGCTATTTTTATAGACAATTTAAAATCTTGGAATTTATACGACAAGGTTTGGCAAGCAGGTGCCATTTTATTGCCTGTAAACAGTGTTGGCGTCATGGGAGATGAACGTACCTATGAAAAATGTGTAGCATTGAGAGCGGTGGAAAGTACGGATGGCATGACCGCGGATTGGGTAAATTTACCCTATGAGTTTTTACAAAAAACATCCAATGAAATAATAAATAAGGTTAAAGGCGTTAATAGAGTAGTGTACGATATTAGTTCAAAACCGCCTGCAACCATAGAATGGGAATAAAATAATTTGGGCGTTTCCATGCTTATGGCATGGTCAGGCTTTCAGCTTTATCTTTTCTGTCATTCCTGCGAAAGCAGGAATCCACAAAAAAGGATATCGCTTCAATCCTTAACGCATAATAAATGTTATAAATGAAGAAACTTATTTTAATTTTAATAATCGTCATAAGTTATGTGAGTGCAATTCATGCTCAAGACCTTATAAAACATAAGGTATCACAAGGTGAAACCATTGAAACCATTGCAAAACTCTATATGGTTACACCTCACGATATTTTAGTGATGAATCCCGATGCCAAAAAAGGGGTTATTTCAGGCAATACACTCATTATCCCCATTACTAAAATGAAAAGTCAGAGCCCTCAAGAAGAGGTCAAGGAAGTTATAGGCTACAGAACACTTAGGGTCAGACGTCAAGAAACACTTTACGGTATATCTAAAGAGAACAATGTATCTGTTGATGACTTGAAAAAGTACAATAGGTTTTTATATTCAGAACCCCTTAAAAAAGGGGATAAAATAAGAATCCCTCGTTACAAGACTGTGGTATCACAGGTAACGGTAAACAACACCCTTAAAACCTATACGGTACAGCCAAAAGAAGGCAAATGGCGTGTGGCCTATAAATTTGATATGACCATCCCAGAACTTGAGGCCTTAAACCCTAATATGAACGAGGTACTTCAACCTGGGGACCAACTGGTGGTTCCAAATATTGGAAACCATGAAGAGCAATCAGTCGATGACCAATTCAACTATTACACGGTATTAAAAAGTGAGGGTTTTATGGCCTTAAACCGTAAACTTGGAGTTACGCAGCAAGAATTGGAAGACTTGAACCCTGGTTTAAAAGAAAGCGGATTAAAATT
>JBBKXS010000347.1:0-11056 GCA_037969605.1 Flavobacteriaceae bacterium | reverse complement strand
GACTTGAATAGAGTTTCATATTCCTCAAAACGATGTTCCCTTATTGGTCTTATTTTAGGCTCTGTACTGAAATATAAAAGCATACAGGGTGAAATTTGTTTGTAGCTGTCTACATACTCATATCTCATGAGTTCATTATTATTTATACGTTGTTTGATTTTATTATGATATGGATACATAAATAGACTTTACAACTCTTAATTAAGAAGATGAAATGTGTTTAATCTCTAAAATTAACTGATCCGCTAACCTATTTGCCTCAATTTGTGAGGGAGATTCTGTGTAAATTCGGATAATGGGTTCAGTATTGCTTTTTCTTAAATGAACCCAACTCTTTGCAAAATCGATTTTTACACCATCAACCGTAGAGACTTTTTCATGACTATAATTTGATTCTATAGTTTTTAAAATGGCGTCTACGTTCAAGTTTGGCGTCAATTCAATTTTCTTTTTACTCATAAAATAATTAGGATAGCTCGCTCTTAAAGCACTGACTTTCATGTTTTTTTCTGCCAATAAGCTTAAAAACAAAGCGACACCCACCAAAGCGTCCCGACCGTAATGCAATTCTGGATAAATGATGCCTCCATTACCTTCTCCTCCAATAATGGCATGGTTCTTTTTCATCAATTCAACAACATTAACCTCTCCAACTGCGCTGGCTTCATAATGTCCTCTATGTTTTTCGGTAACATCCTTTAAAGCTCGGGTTGAACTCATATTACTTACCGTGTTTCCCGGGGTTTTACCCAAAACATAATCGGCACAGGCCACTAAAGTATATTCTTCTCCAAACATCTCACCATTTTCATCCATAAACGCAAGTCTGTCCACATCGGGATCCACAACAATTCCAAAATCGGCATGTTCTTTTACCACTGCTTTGGATAGATCAGTCAAATGTTCCTTTAAGGGTTCTGGATTATGTGGAAATTGACCATTAGGCTCACAATATAGTTTTACCGCATGCACACCCAAGCGCTCTAAAAGTAGAGGAATAGCTATACCTCCTGTTGAATTAACACCATCAACCACCACTCTAAAGTTGGCTGCTTTTATGGCCTTTTCATTGACAAGATCCAATTTTAAAACCTCGTCAATATGAATATCAATATAGGCTTCGTTCTTTGTGATTTGTCCTAAACTGTCCACATCTGCAAAAGTCATGGCATCACTTTCGGCAATATCCAAAATTTTAGCGCCTTCCATTCCATTCAAAAATTCACCTTCTGCATTTAAAAGTTTTAAGGCATTCCATTGTTTTGGGTTATGGCTAGCCGTTAGAATAATCCCACCGTCAGCACGTTCCATAGGTACTGCCACCTCAACGGTTGGTGTGGTGGATAATCCCAAATCTATAACGTGAATCCCTAGACCCACCAAAGTGTTCATCACTAGATTCTGAATCATCTCTCCAGAAATTCTGGCATCACGACCAACTACTACTCTGTAATTCTCTTTATTACGTTGCTGTTTGATCCAAGTACCATATGCCGAAGCGAATTTTACAACATCAATAGGAGTCAGGTTTTCAGCAACTTGACCTCCAATAGTACCTCGGATTCCAGAAATAGATGTAATTAATGTCATTGTAGAAGTTCGAATTAAAACACAAATATACCATTTCAAAATTGTAAATCTAAAATCGGAATTCGTAAATTACACCGATGAATTTTTTGGCCCATATATATCTTTCAGGAAATAACGACATGGTTACAATTGGTAATTTTATGGCGGATAGTATTCATGGCAAATCCTATAAAAAATATCCTATTGACATTCAAAAAGGCATTTTATTGCATCGTGAAATTGATACCTTTACCGATGCTCATCCCATAGTTCGCCAAAGCACCAAACGATTGCACAAAAATTACGGACATTATAGTGGTGTTATAGTGGATATTTTATACGATCATTTTTTGGCCAAAAATTGGAACACATATACTTCCATTACTTTGGAAACTTATGTTGAAACTTTTTATGACCTATTGGAAAATCATTTTGAAATATTACCATTGCGCGTACAAAAATTGATGCCCTATATGATTGCCGATAACTGGTTATTGAATTATTCTAAAATTGAAGGCATACAACGTGTTTTAGATGGGATGAACAGACGTACAAAAAACAAATCGAAAATGAATGAGGCTACAAAAGAACTCAAACAATTCTATAGGCAGTTTGAAGAAGAATTCACTTTGTTTTTTGAAGAACTTATCAATTTTTCAAATCAAAAATTAATAGAAATCAACCTGAAATATGAATTGTAAAGCTAAATCCATCATTTTATTTATGTTAGTCTGTTTTTTGGTTTCCTGCCAAAAATCTAAAGACAAACAATCTCAAGTCCTTTCAAAAAGAGGAATGGTTACCTCAAGTGCCATGGTAGTTTCGGCAAGGTCTGAAGCTTCTAAAATTGGAAGTGACATCTTAAAAAAAGGTGGTAATGCATTTGATGCCATGATGGCCACAGAAATGGCATTGGCAGTAACCTATCCGTATGCCGGTAACCTTGGTGGTGGAGGTTTTATGGTTTACCGACTAGCCAATGGTGATCTTGGAACTTTGGATTATCGTGAAAAAGCGCCCCTAGCTGCGTCAAGAGACATGTATTTGGATGAACATGGAAATGTAATTGAAAACAAAAGCACTGTTGGTTCATATGCCGTTGGAGTTCCAGGAACCATAGCGGGTATTTTCGCTGCACATGAAAAATTTGGCAAACTTCCGGTAGATGATATCCTTCAGCCTGTAATAGATTTGGCGACTCAAGGTTATGTCATTACTAAAAAACAGCAAATACGATTTAATGATTATGACAGTATTTTTAAAATTGTTAACGGCAAACAAATCTTGTATAGCAATCAAACTAAAGCTGGAGATACTCTTAAGAACCCAAAATTGGCCGAGACTATAAAACGTATTGCCGAAAATGGGAAAGATGAATTCTATAAAGGAAAAACCGCCGAAATCCTTGTAAACTATCTTAATGAAAAAGGAGGGATAATAACTTTGGAGGATTTGGAAAAATATGAAGCTAAATGGCGTGAGCCGATTATATTTCATTATAAAGATTTGAGGATTATTTCTATGGCTCCTCCTTCAAGTGGAGGTATTTGTTTGGCTCAAATTATGAAAATGATAGAACCCTTCGACCTTAAATCCTACGGACATAATTCACTAAAAGCTATACAAGTGATTACTGAAGCTGAACGACGTGCCTATGCCGATAGAAGTTATTTTTTGGGTGACCCTGATTTTGTTGAGATGCCAACAAAAACTCTATTGAGCGACGTCTATTTACAAGATCGCATGATGGATTTTTCGTTTGAAAAAGCAACCCCTTCAGACTCTATCTCGTATGGTAAAATTGTAGGATTCGGAAGTGATGAAACCACACACTACTCCATCGTTGACCAGTTTGGGAATGCCATTTCTGTAACTACAACTCTAAATGGGGCTTATGGCTCAAAATTATTTGTGGATGAACTTGGTTTTTTTATGAATAACGAAATGGACGATTTTAGTAGTAAACCTGGAGTTCCAAATATTTATGGATTGGTAGGTGGTGAAGCCAATAGTATTGCTCCGGAAAAGCGTATGCTTAGTGCCATGACTCCTACAATAGTTGAGAAAGAAGGGCTTTTGTATATGGTAGTGGGTACACCTGGAGGCTCAACAATTATTACTTCGGTGTTGCAAACCATTTTAAATGTTGAAGAATTTGGAATGACCATGCAAGATGCGGTAGATGCTCCCCGTTTTCATCACCAATGGCTCCCAGATGAGATTAGTATGGAAACAGAAATGTATTCTGATGAACTCAATAAGCAACTTTTAAACAAAGGTTATTACATCAATCTGAATGCTACGCCCATTACTGCTAAGGTAGAAGCCATTTTAGTTTTAGAGAACGGTAAGCTGGAAGGTGGTGCTGATCATCGAGGAGATGATACCGCTTTTGGATTTTAATCGAAACAATATAACTGTTGACGTATTAAAAGATGGGATTCAAAAAAAACATCTAATTTTAGTCTACTAAAACTCAATTTGTGAAACTTAAGAAACCAGTAAAAATAACTGCAGGCATTCTAGTATTTTTAACTTTACCTAGCTTGCTTTTTATTGGATTCTTATACTTAAGGTACAATGAAGATTTGCCCATTGGATCCAACCCAGAACAAGCCGATGTTTTGGCCCACAACATGCTCCAAGCCTTGGACTATGAAGCCTATAAAAACACCAATTATATAGAATGGCAATTCAAAAAAAAACGGTTTTATAAATGGAAAAAAAGCAAACAAACTTGTATGGTCCATTGGAAAGATTACAAAGTGGACCTCAACTTAAAAAATCATGCCTTAAGCAAGGCCTACATTCATAGTTTTAGTGTTGAAGGTGAAATTGGTAAAGACCTTATTAATAAAGCCGTAAATTATTTTAACAACGATTCCTTTTGGCTTGTGGCACCATATAAAATATTTGATGAAGGAACCAAGAGAGGTGTGGTAACTCTTGATGATGGCCATCAAGGACTTCTGGTCACTTATACTTCTGGTGGGACTACACCTGGAGATTCCTACTTATGGCATCTAGATAGTACAGGCAAACCCATCAGTTTTCAATTATGGGTTTCTTCTTTACCCATTGATGGTTTGGAAGCCTCTTGGACCGATTGGGTGACCACAGAAAGTGGTGCGCAACTTCCAACTTTCCATAAATTGTTGTTTTTTGGGATTGAATTGGTTGATGTAAAAGGAACAAAATAAGTTGGCGGTTTTCAGACTTCAGTAAAAATAACTGCGAACTAAATTCCAAAAATCAAATTCCAAATTCCAATTTTAAAATTAAGCATGACGGCCACTGTTGACTGAAAACTGTAAACTACAACCTAACTCCCCTTCTGCCCTACAAATTGATGGTCTTTCAATTTGAACAGCACATTAAAGGTTGTTAGACTTCCATAACAACGTGTGATATATTGTTGAAGATCAATCTTTTCTTGTTCGTCCAAATTACTGCTATTTATTTTTTGTTCCATAACTCTTAAACGATCCCTGACCATGGTAATCTTATGGAAAAACGCATCGATAGGGACTTCATGGGACTTCAGATTGGTATCACCCGGTTCCATAATCAATTTACCCCCCTTCCATTTATCAGCAATGTTGACGACTTCAGAAACATCACTCCATTTTTTTAAAATAGACTTTAACGTTTGTTCCACTTCGTAAAAACTAATGGTGTCCACATCATCTTCAGCAGCCTCAATAACCTCAAATGGAGTGTCCAAATCAATCGTTTCCAATCCGTTATCAATAAAAGTCACCCAATAGTGTTTGGAAGTTATATTGGTAACCACACCTTTACCAAATTCTTGATGATTGATACGCGAACCAATTCCTAAAATTTTCATAATCTAATAGTATTAATTGTTGACAATTATAAGAAATCCAGCGCAATACTTCACTAGAATTTAACACCAAAAATTGTACCTTTGCACTTTTGCTAATTTATGAGCCAATTTGAAGAGCATATTGAGGTTAGAGGTGCCAGAGTGCACAACCTCAAAAATATTGATGTCACTATTCCTAGAGAAAAACTTGTAGTCATTACGGGGCTTTCTGGAAGTGGTAAATCTTCATTGGCTTTTGATACTATTTATGCTGAAGGGCAACGCCGTTATATTGAAACCTTTTCGGCTTATGCCAGACAGTTTTTAGGTGGATTGGAACGTCCTGATGTCGATAAAATTGATGGGCTTTCTCCAGTGATTGCCATCGAACAAAAAACGACCAGTAAATCACCGCGTTCAACCGTTGGGACCATTACCGAAATCTATGATTTTTTACGTCTGTTGTTTGCTCGTGCCAGTGATGCTTATAGCTACAATACGGGTGAAAAAATGGTGAGTTATAGCGATGAGCAAATCAAATCACTCATCACAGAATCTTTTAATGGTAAACATATTACGATTTTGGCACCTGTCGTCCGATCCCGTAAAGGACATTATCGTGAACTTTTCGAGCATATTGCGAAACAAGGTTTTGTAAAAGTAAGAACCGATGGAGAAATTAAAGACCTTGTAAAAGGGATGAGATTGGACCGTTACAAAACCCATGATGTTGAAATTGTTATTGACCGATTGAAAGTTTATGATGCTGTTGAACATGATAAACGCTTAACCGAAACCATTAATACAGCGATGTATCATGGTGATGATGTGCTCATGGTGGTGGATCAGGAAACCGATAAAGTGCGGTATTTCAGTAGGAATTTAATGTGTCCATCATCAGGGATTTCATATCCAAATCCAGAACCCAATAACTTTTCGTTCAATTCTCCAAAAGGAGCCTGTCCAAAATGTAATGGCATTGGGCGTTTATATCAAGTCAACGAGAAAAAGATTGTTCCAGATAATTCCCTTTCCATAAAAAGTGGTGCCTTAGCACCTCATGGCCCACAAAAAAACAGTTGGATCTTTAAGCAGTTTGAAATTATTGCTCAACGTTATAACTTTAATTTGGGAGATTCTTACAAGTCCATTCCGGAAGAAGCCAAACAGATGATTATGTACGGAGGCAATGAAAAATTTTCAGTGGAGAGCAAAACTCTTGGCGTTACACGTGACTATAAAATTGAATTTGAAGGGGTGGCAAATTTTATTGAAAGTCAATATAAAAACACTGATTCTACCTCCTTAAAACGCTGGGCAAAGGAGTATATGGACAAGGTAGAATGCGATGAATGCCATGGTAGTCGATTAAAACAAGAATCGCTTTACTTTAAAATCAATGACCAGAATATTGCAGATTTGGCCAATAAAGATATTGTTGATCTAGCGAATTGGTTTGAAGAATTGCACCATCATTTATCGGATAAACAATTTCAGATTTCCGAAGAAATTATTAAAGAAATAAAGACCCGTCTTCAGTTTTTATTAGATGTGGGCTTAGAATATCTGTCAATCAACAGAAGTTCAAAATCATTGTCTGGTGGAGAAGCACAACGTATCAGATTGGCAACCCAAATAGGGTCGCAGTTGGTTGGAGTTCTTTATATATTGGACGAACCCAGTATTGGTCTGCATCAGCGTGACAATAATAAACTCATCAAATCTTTGATAGCGCTTAGAGATATTGGTAATTCAGTTATAGTGGTTGAACATGACAAAGATATGATCGAGCATGCCGACTATGTTATCGATATTGGTCCAAAAGCTGGAAAATTTGGTGGTGAGATCATTAGTATTGGTACACCTGCCGAACTTAAAACGCATCATACTTTAACTGCCGATTATTTAAATGGTACCAAACAAATTGAAATTCCAAAAAATCGTCGTGAAGGCAATGGGAAATCAATTATACTTAAAGGATGTACCGGTAACAATCTAAAAAACGTGTCCATTGAATTGCCTTTGGGAAAAATGATTGGAGTAACAGGTGTATCAGGAAGTGGCAAATCAACCTTGATCAATGAAACTTTATATCCAATTATGAACGCACATTATTTTAATGGCGTCAAAAAGCCGATGCCTTACAAAAGTATTGCAGGATTGGAGCATATCGATAAAGTGATAGACATCAATCAATCACCAATAGGTCGTACTCCAAGGAGTAATCCTGCGACGTATACGGGAACCTTTAGTGAGATTAGAAGTCTTTTTGCTAAAATTCCTGAGGCGATGATACGTGGCTATAAACTGGGTCGTTTCAGTTTTAATGTCGCTGGAGGTAGGTGTGAAACATGTCAAGGCGGTGGTGTAAGGGTCATTGAAATGAATTTTCTCCCAGATGTTTATGTAGAATGTGAAACCTGTCAGGGAAAACGATTTAACCGTGAAACCTTAGAAATTCGCTACAAAGGAAAATCGATCAGCGATGTGCTGGACATGACCATCAACGAAGCTGTTGAATTTTTTGAACATATCCCTAAAATTCACAAAAAACTAAGGACCATAAAAGATGTTGGTTTGGGCTATATTACGCTTGGGCAACAAAGTACAACCTTATCTGGAGGCGAAGCCCAACGTATTAAATTGGCCACAGAGTTGAGCAAGCGCGATACTGGAAACACGTTTTATATTCTTGATGAACCAACAACAGGGCTTCATTTTGAGGATATTAGAGTGCTCCTATTGGTGCTTAACAAATTAGTAGACAAAGGCAATACCATTTTAATTATTGAACATAATATGGATGTTATTAAAACGGTAGATTATATTATCGATATTGGATATGAAGGAGGTAAAGGAGGCGGACAGATAGTTGCCAAAGGATCACCTGAAGAATTGATAAAAGACAAAAAGAGTTACACCGCACAATTCCTTAAAAAAGAATTAAATTTGCAAGTTGGAAAATGAATGATGAATGATGAATGATGAATGATGAATGATGAATGATGAATGATACTTAATACTTAATACCTAATACCTAATACCTAATACCAGATACCTAATACCTAATACCGAAACACATGAGAAGAGAACAAAACCATAAAAGTTGGAATAGGGTAAAAACAAATGATTCTTGGGCCATTTTCAAGATTATGGGAGAATTTGTTAATGGCTATGAGAAATTGAGCCGAATTGGGCCTTGTGTTTCAATTTTTGGCTCAGCAAGAACAAAACCTGATGATAAATACTATAAATTGGCCGAAGAGATTGCTGAAAAAATTGTAGAACATGGCTATGGTGTGATCACTGGTGGCGGCCCTGGAATTATGGAGGCCGGCAACAAAGGTGCGCATATTGCTGGAGGTACTTCGGTAGGACTCAATATAGATTTACCATTCGAACAGCATGATAATCCTTACATAGACGCAGATAAAAGTTTGGATTTCGACTATTTCTTCGTGAGGAAAGTAATGTTTGTAAAATATTCTCAAGGCTTCGTGGTCATGCCCGGTGGTTTTGGGACATTGGATGAAATGTTTGAAGCCGTTACTTTAATCCAGACCAAAAAAATTGAAAAGTTCCCAATTATTTTAGTTGGTAGTGAATTTTGGGAAGGTCTTTTGGATTGGATAAAATCAACACTTTTAAATACATTCAATAATGTAAGTGCAAAGGATATTGATTTAATCCATGTGGTAGATACGCCAGAGGAGGTTTTACATATCCTTGATAGCTTCTATAAAGAATCCCGATTAAGTCCTAATTTTTAATTGAAATTAATCAATTTTCCAAATAACATAAAGCCAGTTTTTACGTTTATTACGGTAATATTGTCAATGCATAAAAACCAAAACCTTTAAAAATTCGATATATAAATTAGATACCAGATGATTTCTATTTTATTTAAATTACAAAACCTTAAAATTTACCTTATACATTGAAATTACGTTTAACTCTAGTTTTTTTCGCTTTTATGCAAGGTTTGGTTTTCGGTCAAAATCGAATCGACTTAAGAGCTACTTTCAACGTTCATAATAAAACTATTGCCATTGCAGAAGAGATTATCTATAAAAACGTCACCAATGATACACTTAAAATTATTTATTTGAATGATTGGAACAATAGCTATTCAACTAAAAGCACGCCTTTAGCCAAACGCTTTACGGAAGAATACGATTCTAAATTTCATTTTGCTAAAAGTGAACAACGAGGTTACACCAACATCATCTCTATTACGGATCATCTAAAAAACGAATTGGAGTATTCCAGATCGAAAGAACATCCCGATGTTATAAAAGTAACCTTAGCTAATGTTTTAAACCCTAGCGAATCCTATAGAATTTCTTTAACCTACAATGTGCTCGTTCCTAGTGATACCTTTACAACTTACGGTGTATCAGAACAAATGGAATTCAATCTCAAATACTGGTATGTTACGCCTGCGGTTTATGACGGAGATTGGCATTATTATAGCAATTTAAATTTAGATGATTTATATACACCAAAAGCAGATCAGACTTTTGTTATTGAATATCCTAAAAACTATAAATTGATTTCTGAACTTAACATTTTAAATATTGCTCAAAACGATAGTACCCAAACCGCAATTTTAAATGGAAATGATAGGGTCAATTCAGATTTGTCCCTGCTGAAATCTTCAAATTTTAAGTACACAAAAACAGATTATTTTACCATTAACACCAATATTGATGACAAAGGGGTCACTGGCCCAGAAAAAGCGCTTATTTTGGATAATATAGCTGCTTTTATTGACAAGAATCTAGGGCCTTACCCCCATGATAATCTTTTGTTGACCGAGATAGAATACAAAAAAGATCCGCTCTATGGCTTAAATCAGTTGCCTGATTTTATAAGGCCATTTCCTGATCATTTTCAGTATGAGCTAAAGCTCTTAAAAACAGCTCTTAATAGTTATTTGGAAAATACCTTACTTGTTAATCCTCGGCAAGATTATTGGTTAAAAGATGGATTGCAAATCTATTTCCTAATGAGATATGTTGAAGAACATTATCCAGATATGAAACTATTGGGAACCTTTGCAAATACATGGGGAGTGCGTTCGTTTCATGCCGCAGATTTAGACTTCAATAGCCAATATCATTTATTTTTCATGCAAATGGCGAGAACCAACAGGGACCAACCCTTAACCATGTCCAAGGATTCGCTTTTAAAATTCAATGCCAACATTGCTAATAAATATAAAGCAGGAATTGGGTTAAAATATTTGGATGACTTTGTGAATTCTAATATTTTGGAAACCACGATTTCTGAATTTTTAAAGGATTATCAATTAAAACAAACGTCTTCTGCCAATTTTGAAACCCGATTGAAGCAGCATACCCACAAGGATATTAATTGGTTTTTCACCGATTACCTCAACACAAGAAAAAAAATCGATTTTAAAATAAAGGATGTCAATAAAACAGAAGATTCAGTAACATTGACCATTAAAAACAAAAGGGGGAATAGTGCGCCTATTTCCTTATTTGCGCTGCATAATGATTCCGTTTTATCTAAAACCTGGATTGAAAACATAAAAGGTAGCAAAACTATTACCATTCCTAAAAATGAAGCCAATAAACTAGCACTTAACTACGATAACACCGTGCCAGAATACAATTTAAGGGACAATTGGAAATC